>JAJYMU010000090.1 GCA_021786655.1 Bacteroidota bacterium | reverse complement strand
AGATAGGCAATATCTTGATAGTTCTTAATTGACAAGGATAGTATATGATTTACTGATTATTCGTCAATCTTAATATTATTAACAGTGCTGACTTCATGATAATGATACCGGCATTAATAAACAATACTTTATAATTTTTTTGTTTCGCGAATTAACAAAACATCCCCAAAAGCATTCTTCCGAATGTCCGTTTTAATAACTCATGATAATTTCATGGTGACTTGCAGCAGAGTAATTCTGCACACGGAGTTAAATCAAGCGAAGAAATTTATCGTTATGAAATAATTTTCTCGATTTTTGATTATAATTAAACTGATCGAAATTAGGTGGATTACATTTTGTTAAAATCACCCCATAATATTATTCCGGCAATTATTGTGTTACTGCTTTTACCTTCGGGATTATTTTCTTTTGAATTCACGTTTGCAAATAGCTCTCATGCAACTTCAAACACTCAAACTACGTGGAGATACCGCTGGGGAGATTCACCAGTTGATTCGGATGGAAAATTAATTTGGTTAACAAAACCAGATGAGGACAAGTCATGGACAGCAATTAGCAAACCTTCCGAAATTCCAATCATTCCCGGCAAAAGAGATTTGTGGATAAGGCTTCGCTTAGAAAATCATAACGCTGCTAACTCAGCAATATTTATTAACCGTATCGAAAAGATTTTTGAAGTTTATATCGACACGAATAGGATTTACAGCTTCGGTAAGTTCTCTCAAGATGAAAAAATTCCAGCAATGGGATTTGCCTGGCATCTTATTAAGCTCCCTGAAAACTCGAATGGTAATACACTTTATTTTAGAATTCGCTCCGACTCAAAATATATTGGTTTTTACGGCAATGTAAGATTCGGTTCTACAGAGCAATTCATGAGCGAAATAATCAAAACGAATCTTAGCAAAACAATACTTGGAATAATTTTCGTCTTCACAGGGCTGGTCTTATTCATCGTGCTTTTGTTATTGAGAAAACTTAAACCGTTTCTTGGTATAATGATTTTCATGACTGCCAGTGGAATCTGGACGCTCGCAAATTCAGACCTGACACAGATTTTTTTCTATGCGCCGAAAATAATTTACTATGCAGATCATTTAGCTCTTTTTGCAAGCGCAGTTGGTTTCTTTATGCTCGTTGTAGAAATAATTGATGTAAAATATAAATTACTTTTCAAACGGTTCTATCAATTTCTTGCCGCTTACTGCCTGACAGTTGTGTTTTTAGATGTTACGGGATTATCTGATAATATTGACACCGTTGCTCCATTCCTAATTATAACCGTAATTGCAGTGTTTGTACTTATCTATTACATCTTTCTTAGTGCGCGAAAAGGAAACAACGAGGCAAAAGTATTCTTGATTGCTCTTGCGGTATATGCATTGTTCGCTTTTTTAGATATAATAAATTATTTCCAGAATGTCGTTATTAATCCCGATACATACGAGATGCGGTTTGCCCATTACGGCGGATTTGCTTTTCTGGTTTTCATTGCATGGATTTTAGTTTCCCGATATATACAAATGAACAGGCAAATGATACTTGCACAGGTTAATGAACGCACACGCATTGCCCGGGATCTGCATGATGAAATTGGTCCGCGTTTAACTGAAATTAAAATGGTCAGCGATAGTGTTAAGAGTACAAATAACCTTAATGAAGATGAACATGCAAAACTCGAAGAACTTTCTTTTGCAGCCGATAAAGTCGCTTACACATTTGGCGAAATTGTTTGGGCATTAAATCCAACAAACGATACGCTCGAAGAGTTTGGAAGCTATCTAAGTCAACGAACCATTAATTTTTTACAGAAGGCGGATATTAGATGCCGGATTGATATTCCTCCTCTGCTTCCCGATAAAAAAATTTCTTACGAAATTCGGCGAAACATATTAATGGTTGTGAATGAAGTATTGAACAATATAGTTAAACACGCCGATGCTTCTCTTGTAACAATTCAACTGAGTGTTAAAAAGGATGATTTATTTATTCTTATAACCGATGACGGGCGCGGGTTCGATATTGATAATACCCGCAAATATGGGAACGGTTTAAAAAACATTGGGCGGCGAATTAAAAGCATTAATGGTAAATATTCCATTGAAACAAGGATCGACATCGGCACAAGAATAAAAATGGAAGTTCCGCTGCAAATAAATAATGCATTTACCCAAACGGGCTATTTCCCAATCGATATTTGATAATTAGATTTGATAAAAAGAAAAAAATGATTCGCGTAGCATTAGTTGAAGACGACGATAAGATTCGCAATAACTTAATTGATTTGCTTGAACGTAGCGACGGTTTCCGGTGTGTCGGTGCGTATCCAAACGCTGAAGATGCGCTTGAAGACATTCCCGGTAAAGAGCCGGATATTGTTTTGATGGATATTAATCTTCCGGGAATTGACGGCATTGAATGTACAGAGCGTTTGAAAATAAAAATGCCCGGGCTGTTGATTGTGATGCTTACGGTTTATGAAGACGTCAATAAAATTTTTAATTCATTGCAAGCCGGCGCTGTTGGATATTTATTGAAGTTAACTCCTCACCAGGAAATATTATCTTCTCTTAAAGATGTTTTGCAAGGCGGCTCGCCAATGTCGGCACAAATAGCGCGTAAAGTAGTCCAGTCATTTCATCATGAACAAAAGCAAAAAAAAAATGGAGAAGTTTCTTTAACTCCGCGCGAAGAACAGATTCTAGAACTTCTATCCAAAGGATATTTATATAAAGAAATTGCTTCTGAACTGATTATCAGCCCCGATACCGTTCACAACCATCTGCGCAAGATTTATGAAAAGCTGCAAGTACATTCCCGTACGGAAGCAGTTGTAAAGTATCTGAAAAATTAATTTACCACCACCAAAATTTTTAATCTGTCGAAGAGATTCTCAATTCTCAATTCACAATTCTCCATTCTCAATTGCCGCTTCCCCATCACACTTACCCAAACGGGCTATTGTATTAGCAGCAACCGCTAAATAGCTTGCGTTGTGTTTATTACATATTGATTACAAACTAAAATAAAATATAAAATGAAAGGCAAAATCTATTTAACCGTAATTATAGTTCTGCTCTCCTCTTTAACAATCCTTGCCCAAACGCCAACTGTGTTAACCCTCAAAGCATCAGGCGTTAGCTCCACCGCAACACCGGAAGGAAGCGCTAATATCAGTATTTCTGCAGCACTAAACGGAGCGGTAAATGCCAATGGAACAAATTGCACAGTTAGTTTTGAATATGGACTTACAACAAATTACGGCAATACAATTTCTGCAAACCCCGGAACAGTAACCGGAAACTCTGGCTATGCAGTAAGTGCTAGTGTTAATATGAATTACGTTTCCAGCGGACAAATGCGAATTATACATTACCGCTTAAAAGTTACCAACGAAAATGGAACATATTACAGCCGCGATTTTACAGCCATTCCCATTGACCCAATCCGTAACATTGCTATTGTTGCTACTTGTTCCGATAGTCCAACAATGGCAAATTATGACATGATGAATAGGAATTCGTTTGATGTTACAGTTAATTATACTGATGGTGGTTCATTCACAGGAAGTGTAATAATTGGATCTCAACAACAACAACAAATTTTTATACCCAAACAGAGCGTTTGTCAATTTTCATATCACTTTAACTTATTTAGGCAGGTTCTTACTAACGACCAACTTTGTTCAGAAACACAATTGCCTAAACAGAGTGTTTTTATGACAGGTACAGGAAAAATAGCTTCCGATAAAATGATGTATAGAATTGAAAACGGTAATTCAAGTTCAGTTAATATTGAAATTACATGTGGCTCTACAATTTATCCATACACCATGGCGCCACAGTCTGTTGCATATTTTGTGGGAGGCATTAACGGAGGTTCTGAAATAAGTATTTCGGGTGAAACTTTTGCTGTTTCGGATGTTTCTCAATATTCATACGAAGGAATGGGCTGGCTTTTAGTAACGCCGCTTTCTTCTACTGCAACAACTGCCAATTTTGAACTTTACAACCGCGATGATGCCACGCATACTTTTGTGATGCGAAACTCCGGCGGAACGGAAAATAGTTATACCCTTGCAGCTTACGAAAGCAGAACCGTAACGCTTGCCAACGAGAATTGGGATGTTTACACAACAATTTGGGACCCTACAGGAATGAATTTTGGTCCTCCTTGGAGCTGTATCTACACCGGTCCCGCATTTGGCGATGCCGCATCTTGTAACAACGGATTATTAAAAGTTGCTACGGCAATTCCGGCGGCTGTTGTTCCATTAACACCTATTTTATCTTCGCTCACTGCAAACTCCTCCACAAGTTTTACGGCAAACGGAACTATTGCGGGGAATCCCGCTCAAAGCGAAACGGTAAATTATTATTTTATTTATGGAACAGACCCGAATAATTTAAGCCAAAGCACCACGACGCAACAAGTAACAATTCCGGCAAATCAAGATGCCAACGTTTCTGCCACAGTCAGCGGTTTAGCATCAGAGAATCTTTATTATTGCAAACTTGTGGTTGGCTTAAACCAGAGCAATAGAAAAGAAGTGTTTTTAACGTCGCTTCCGACAAGCAATCTAAAAATGCGGCTTCGTGCCGACTTAGATGTAACATCTTCGGGTTCGGCGGTTTCAAATTGGGGAGATGTTTCCGGTTCCGATAACGATGCAACGCAATCAATAAGCGTTAATCAACCGGCAGTTGTTACAAATGTGATAAACGGAAAACCGGTCATTCGCTTTAATGGAACAACATCAAAAATGAGTTTGCCCGCTTCCGCTGATTTGGGAATAAGAAGCAATCCTTACGAAATGTTTTTGGTTGCAAAATCAAGCTCAAGCAACGTTCAGTTTCTTGTAAGCGGAAATGCAACCGAACAATTTGAATATCACTTGAACGGCGTTGGCGCAAGGTTTATTCCCATAACATCTACTTATTTAGATTTAGGAACTGCGGGAAATTATACCGATGGAAACGCGCATATCTTTTCCGTAAGAGCAAGTTCAACTGGCGGCGCTGTTCGCGTTGATGGAACTGATGGAGGAACTTCAGTTAGCAATATTCTTTCTTCTAATTCGGGGAATCTCCATCTTGGCGCACGAA
This sequence comes from Bacteroidota bacterium, assembly GCA_021786655.1. Taxonomy (GTDB): domain Bacteria; phylum Bacteroidota; class Ignavibacteria; order Ignavibacteriales; family Melioribacteraceae; genus Fen-1258. Next base: position 2,026 of record JAJYMU010000090.1, on the reverse strand, counting down.
GCGACGGCACATATTACTTAAACGGGGATATTGCCGAAGTAATTCTTTACAACACTAATTTAAGTACATCAGATAGAAGCACAGTAGAACATTATCTTGCTAATAGATATGGAATAACAAGCGGGGCATTACCGGTTGAGTTAACTTCATTTAGTGCAGAATTGAGAATGGGGAATGTAGAATTGAGTTGGACAACTGCAACGGAAGTGAATAACTATGGATTTGAGATAGAGCGGGCAATAGGCAGTAGGCAAGAGGCAACAGTTTGGGAGAAGTTAGCTTTTGTTCAAGGACATGGCAACAGTAACTCGCCAAAGAATTATTCCTTTACAGATAATCTTGCTAATACTCTTGCTCATGCTCTTAATCCTAATCTTAATCTGCTTCAATACCGCTTAAAACAAATAGACTTCGACGGCAAGTATGAATACAGCGAGGTTGTAGAAGTGAACATTGAAACGCCAGCCCGGTTTGCTTTGGAACAGAATTATCCAAACCCGTTTAACCCAACAACCACCATAAAATATTCAATCCCAGCTTCTCCCTCTCCTTCACAAGGAGAGGGATTAAGGGCAATGCTGTCAGGTTAAGGGAATTTAAAGTGAATAAAAGTTGTTAAGAAAAGGAAACGACTATGAAAAAAGCAAGAACTCATAAAAGCTCTAAGAGTTAAAATATTCAGTGAAGAATTTTGTAAAAAGCATCGGACAATAGAAAAATATTTTACTCGAAGACGAGTATTTAATTTCGGTAGACTGATACTGTTTCAAATAAATATTGCGACAAAAAGTTTAACAATAGAGTTAAATAGATTTTTCAAAAGAATAGACTATAACAGAGAGAAAAGAAGTTATAGTAAGCAATCATATTCAGAAGCCCGAATAAAAATGAAACACAGCGCATACATAGAACTGAATGAAGAATTGGTGAAAAGATTTTACAGCGAAGATGACTATAAGCAATATAAGGGATACAGATTATTGGCGATAGATGGGACAAGAATACAATTACCAAATAGGAGAAACGTAATAGAAGAATTTGGTTTGGCTGAAAATGGCGGAAAGACAATACCAATGGCAATGAGTTCAACAGCATATGATGTATTAAATCAAATAGTAGTCAACACATATTTTGAAAGTTATAAAACAGATGAACGGACATTAGCAGATCATCATTTGGATAAAATCCGTGAATTAACACATGGAATAAAGGATATAATTTTGATGGATCGAGGCTATCCATCATTGTATATATTTATCAAGATGATGCGTTTGGGATATGATTTTATTGTGCGCTGTAACGATACGAGTTTCATAAAAGAAGTAAAAGAATTTTCTCAAAGCGATGCAATCGACAAAATAATAGAAGTTGATTTGACAACAGTTCAAAGGAAATATCATCCGGTATTGCGCGGACTGAAAGATATACCAGAAAGACTAATATTGAGAGTCGTTAAAATAAAATTAACAACCGGGAAGATCGAATACATCATCAGTTCACTAACAGATAAAAAGATATTCACGATAAATGATTTGAAAGAGTTATATCACTTAAGATGGGGTGAAGAAACATATATTAATTTTCAGAAGAATGTACTAGAGATAGAAAACTTCAGCGGAAGAACACCGGAGACAATAAAGCAAGATTATTACGCTAGAATTCTAAGCAGTAATATCGGCTCATTGATGATAGAAGAAGCGCAAGAAGAAATTGATGAACAAGCCTCCCAAAATGATCGATTGAAGTACGGCAATTATAAAATAAACAAATCGGTTGCTACGGGATTATTGAAAGATGAAATAATCGAGATGCTCTTAGCTCCTGAAAACCTTTGGAATATTCGATACGATAAAATAATAGCTGTACTGAAGAGATTTACAATTCCGATAATTCCAGATCGGCATTTTGAGAGAAAACCAAAACTGATTAATAAATATTTTCTTAAAAAACGAAAGACTATTTAATGACTAACCTGACAGCATTGGGGATTAAGGGTGAGGTCGGTAACGATGAAAGTTTATGACAT
>JAJYMU010000137.1 GCA_021786655.1 Bacteroidota bacterium | reverse complement strand
AAACGTCAGCACTGTTTACTCAAACCAGAATTTAAGTTTTAGTTCGGTTGATGTATTGTCAGCTCAAACCATTTATGTTTCGTCAACCGGCGGTTTGATCGAGTTGAAAAACGGAACGTCTAGATTAATTTATCCGAACGGACCTTCAAGCAATTCGTTCGTAAATCTTTCCGTTGACCCATTGGGACAGCTATGGGTCGCAACCGGAAAGGACGTTACCGGCGTTGGATTTTTTAAATTCGATGGATCAAACTGGAAAACATACGACGTGCAAGGATACCCGCAACTGCCAACGAATTCATATTATAATGTTTTTGCCGGGCCGGATTCTGCCGTTTATCTATGCAACTGGGGAAGAGGGATAACGATTTTCAAAAATAATTCTTTTACAACTTACAACAAGAGCAACAGCGGATTAGTCGGAATTCCCGCCGATACGAATTTCGTTGTTATCACTGATGCCAAGACGGATTCCAAAGGAAACGTTTGGATGGCGAATCTTCAATCGGCAACAAGAAAACAGTTAAGCGTTCTTACGAAACAAAATAAGTGGTACCACTATTCATTTACGAATCCGGTGTTAACAACTTCCGATCTACTTGATAAACTTGTGATCGATCAGAACGATACCAAATGGTTTAGCGTGATGAACGGCAACCGCGGCATTTATTATTTCAATGAGAATAAAACGTTTGATAATCTTAACGACGACACTCAAGGATACATCAGCAAAAACGACGGGTTGATAAGCGATTTGATCTCATGCATTGCTATTGATCACAAGCAAAGTTTATGGATCGGAACAAACATCGGAGTAAGTGTAATTACCGATCTTAATAATCCGAAGAAAAGTTTGACAAGTAGTTTGGGCATTGCGCTCAGGAATCAAAACGTAACGTGCATCGCAGTCGATCCGCTCGATCAAAAATGGATTGGTACCGATCAAGGAATTTTCATTTTGTCGCCTGACGGCGTTCAGCTTGTCGATCAATACAGTTCGAGCAATAGCCCGCTGCCGAGCGATGAAATAAAAAGTATTGCGTTCGATCCGAAAAACGGAATCGTTTACATCGGAACGGATTTCGGTCTCGCTGAACTGGCAACGTCGTCAATTCAACCCGTTGAAAGTTTCAGCAAACTTTTCGTTTATCCAAATCCCCTTCTGCTGAAAGACGGCGAAGCAAATTTGTTAACCATTGACGGCTTGATTAAAAACAGCAACATCAAGATACTCAGCATCAGCGGCAATTTGATTCGCGATTTCAAATCGCCCGGCGGCAAAGTAGCTTTTTGGGATGGCAGAGACGTTGACGGCAATCTTGTTCCATCCGGCGTTTACATTATTGTTGCCAACGACGACGAAGCGAACAATGTCACTACGTCCAAAGTTGCCGTTATTAGAAAATAGAATTCATAAATCTTGAAGCTTGTTGCTTGCAACTAACAAATGATTGATATAAAAAATTTATCCGTTCAGTTTACCGGTGAAAACCTTTTCGAAGGCGTCAACCTAAAAATCGGCAAGCATGATAAAACTGCTCTTGTCGGTTCAAACGGAACTGGTAAGTCAACCTTCCTTAAACTTCTCTATGGATTGGAATTACCCGAATCGGGCGTAATCAAAAAGCAGAAAGGAATCCGTCTCGGCTACCTTCCACAAGATTCAATTTCGTTCAAAGGATTTTCTTTATTGGATGAAGTGAAATCCGCGCTTCAAGACATAAAAACTTTAGATCTGCGTGAGAAAGAAATTGTTGACGGATTGAATGATGATTCAATCGGTGAAGATGACCGAAATGAACTGTTGGAAGAGTTGGGAGAGATTCATCATAAGAAGGAAGAGATTGATTTTTACTCGGCGGATTCCAAAATTGAAAAAATTTTGATGGGACTTGGATTCAAAGAAAGAGATTTCTTTCGGAGAACGGAAGAATTTTCCGGCGGATGGCAGATGCGAATTCAGCTCGCTAAAATTCTTCTTGCCGACAACGATTTGATTTTACTGGACGAACCTACGAACCATTTGGACATCGACACTTTAACATGGCTGGAAGAGTTTCTACAGAATTTTAAGGGCGGACTGCTGATCGTTTCGCACGATAGACATTTTGTAAATAAAGTCACGGCAAAAACGCTGGAAGTTTTCGACAAACAAATCAGTTTCTTCCCCGGCAACTATGATGCTTACTTGAAGTTCAAAGACGAACGCGAAATTCACTTGAGAATATTTCAGAAGAATCGTGAGAAGAAAATCCGCGAGACGGAAAAATTCATCGAGCGTTTCAGATACAAAGCCACCAAAGCAAAACAAGTCCAAAGCAGAATTAAGCAGCTTGAAAAGTTAGACACGGTTTCAATCTCTGAAGAAGAAAAAAAGATCGATCTCAGATTTCCGGAACCGCCTAAAAGCGGAATCGTACCGGTTGAACTGACAAACATTTCAAAGTTGTACGGCGAATTAAAGGTTCTCACCGAAGTGAACTTGCAGATAGAACGCGGCGACAAGATCGCAATTGTTGGTCCCAACGGCGCGGGCAAAACTACGCTTGCAAAGATAATCGGCCACAAACTTGCGCCGACTTTCGGTAAAGTTAATTATGGCCACAACACAATCGTTTCATATTACGAACAAGAGGTGGCGGATTCGCTTGACCCCGATAAAGATTTGATTGATACACTCGACGACACGAAAATTGATTTAACTCCCGGGCAAATCCGAACGATTCTTGGCTCTTTTCTTTTTTCCGGCGATGATGTTTTCAAAAAAGTCGGTGTTCTTTCCGGCGGAGAAAAAAGCAGAGTTGCGCTGGCTAAATTACTTCTAACCGAGAGCAATCTCATTATTCTTGATGAACCGACAAACCATTTGGATTATTCATCGAAAGAAGTTTTACAGAGGGCGCTTTCTGAGTTTACCGGCACACTAATAATTGTTTCTCATGATATAGATTTTCTTCGACCGATCGCCAATAAAATTTTGGAAATCAGAAACCAGCAAGCTAAAATTTTCATCGGCGGTATTGAATATTATCTTCAGAAGCGGGAAGAAACTATTGAAGAGGTAATCGATAAAGATGATCAGCAAGCCGCAAAGATTACCCGCAAGGATCAAAAGCGTTACGAAGCCGAAATCCGGCAGAAGAAATTCGAGCTGACGAAAGATCTCAAGAAAGAATTGACGGCATGCGAAAAATCAATCGGCAATTTGGAGCTGAAAAAGAGTGCCTTGGAAACTGAGCTTGCCGATCCGAAAATTTTTAGCAATCCGGAATTAGCTAAATCAAAAAACATTGACTACGAAGAAACCAAGACACGGTTGGAAGAAGAATATTCAAGATGGGCTAACCTCAGTCACCAAATCGAACAGATTGAAACAAGCTTTTCATAACATGTTAATTAACGTTCATCCTATTTGAAAGAATCGCCTCTCCCCGCCATCTAAAAAATGAACCAAAAAATTTATACATTACAAGCGCAATTGTTCGAGTTTTGTTTAGGGAATTAAAAGGAACGGTCTTGCGTTCAAAATGATAGTTCAATAATTACATTTGGAGAAGTGATGTATATTAATTTTTCAGATATCCCCACCCATCAAAATCTCTTTCTTGATTACATCTATGAGCCCGACAACGTCGAGAGATTTTATGGCAAAAATTTCCGAGATGTTGAAAAATACCAGCCATTCTTTCAAAGAATCAGCGAACGCGAAATGCCGAACCGTTCTGCTATTGCTAACATTATAAAAGCTCAATACAGCAATCAAAAAATGTCTAAGCAAACTCAGCAGAACATCGATCTACTCTATTCCGAAAAAACAATTGCCGTAGTAACCGGGCAGCAACTTGGCATCTTCGGCGGTCCGCTTTATACATTTTTCAAATCTATAACCGCAATTAAACTTTGCAGCTATCTAAAAGAAAATTACGATGGTTTCAATTTTGTACCGATCTTCTGGCTCGAAGGCGATGACCACGATTATGAAGAAGTAAGAACGTCATCTATTCTAAATCACGAAAATCAGATTTTGAATTTGCAGTATGACGATGGGCAGCTTGAGGAAGTTAACAGAGGGTCGATTGCAGAACTGAAGTTTAACGCCAATCTCGAAAAAACTATTAACGACCTTGCCGCAGGATTGAGAGATACCGAGTTCAAGGTTCCGCTGCTCGATTTTGTGAAGTCGATTTATCAACCGGGTAAAACATTTCTGGAAACGTTCCGTGAAATGATGATCCGTCTTTTTGATGAGTTCGGTCTGATTGTTTTCAATCCGACTGATCAAGCCGTTAAACGTCTTCTAGTTCCAATTTTTTCAAAAGAGATTTCTGAATTTGGCAATCACACCAGCTTTTTGGTAGAACGAAGCGCCGAGTTGGAAGACCTTTATCATGCACAGGTGAAAGTTAAACCGATAAATTTATTTTACGTTGAAGAGCATGAACGGTTATCGGTAGAGCCAACGGACACCGGCGAGTACCGGCTTAAAGGAAAACGTAAAAAATTTTCCCGCGAGGAACTTCTTGCTCAGCTTGAATTAAATCCGGAAAAATTTAGTCCGAACGTTTTGCTTCGACCCATCTGCCAGGATTACCTTTTCCCTACTGCGTTTTACGTCGGCGGACCTGGAGAGATCAGCTACTTTGCACAAGTTTCACCGCTGTATAAAATTTATGGCATTGAAGAACCGTTCATCTATCCGCGCTCTTCGGCAACCATTGTTGAAAAAGGTGTTCAGACAATTCTAGAAAAAAATAATTTGGAGTATGTTGACATCTTCACCGAAGAGAATGCGCTGATACAAAAAATATTGGCTGCCTCGTCGGAGATAAATCTTGAAACGCTATTTCAAAATGCTTCGAACGAAATTGACGCGTCGCTCGATCCGCTCGCACAAAAGCTTTCGGTCATCGATAAAACGCTTTCGGATTTAATGACCAAATCCAAACAGCGCATCGAGGAAACTTTAACCTACTTGAAAACAAAAGCGCATGATTCGGAGAAACGAAAATACGAATCCACGATCCGGCAGATTAGCAAAGTGAGAAATGTTCTCTTCCCGAATAACAATCTCCAAGAACGCGAACTTAATTGGCTTTACTTTGCCAACAAATACGGAATGGATATTGTGAAGTGGATGTTCAATGAATTGGCTGTCAATAAGTTTGAACACCAAATTTTGGAATTGTAGTCTTTGGTGTGTAGGAAAATCAAGAGTATGTACTCCAAAGCAAGCTCTGGACACAAATCCGCAGCAAGCTGCGAGGAATTATACCTAACCTTCTCGTCCGCCGTAGCGAACGCGAAGGCGGATTAAAGTTACGTCAATTCGAAAGTTTTCTTATCTGATCCAAAAAATTTGGGTTGGAAATTCCTACACATTCGAAGTCTTCGACTGTGCCGCCGTTTTTCAAGAGCGTGCTCATAACCGCGAAAGCCATTGCAATTCTGTGATCACCAAAACTTTTAAAGTTTGCGTATGAATCGGAAGGTTTTCCGCTTAACTCAAATCCGTCTTCGAATTCGTTGATAGACAAACCCGCTTTTGCAAAATTTGCACAGAGGGATTTGATTCGATCCGATTCTTTAACGCGCAACTCTTTTGCATTTGTAACTTTGAAATTCCCTTCTGCGAAAACACCGGCAACCGAAAGAATTGGAATCTCATCAATAATGTTCGGAATAATTTCGCGGGGAATCTCAACGTTCTTCAGTTTGCTTGAAAAGATTCTCAAGTCGCCAATCGGTTCACCGTTTTCCAGACTTTCATTCTCGATCAAAATTTTTCCGCCCATATTTTTCAAGACTTGAATGACGCCGGTTCTGGTTTCATTGAGCGAAACGTTTTTAATCACGATTTCCGAATCATGTGTAAGTAGTGCAAGAACCATAAAAAATGCCGCGCTCGAAATATCCGAAGGGACAGTAATATTAAACGGCACCGGATAATTTTTCTTCGAAATAAAAATTTTTGTTCCGTCCGTCGACTGTTCTGTTTTTAGCTTGAGAAGTTTCTCCGTGTGGTTTCTCGTCGGGATATGTTCAGTGATAACACTCTCATCTTCCAAGTGCACAGCGCAGAGTATCATGGCGCTCTTTACTTGTGCGCTCGCAACTTGAAGTTTGTAGTCAACGGCTTTCAATGATACGGATGGTTTGATTCTCAGCGGTAAGAAACCCTTTTCATTTGCGGAAATATTCGCGCCCATTAACGTCAGAGGTTCAACAATTCTTTTCATTGGCCGCTGAGAAAGGGATTCATCGCCGGTGATTACTGATTCAAAATCTTGTGCCGATAGAATTCCGCTTATCAATCGTGTGGTCGTTCCGGAATTGCCAGCGTACAACTCACCTTCCGGTTTTGTGAATCCTTTCCATCCTCTGCCGGTGACTTTTATTTCGTCGTTCCGAAAATCAAATTTGCATCCGAGTTTCTTGAAGCATTCGATTGTAGAATAAACATCTTCGGAATTGGAACAGTTACGTATCACCGAAACACCGTTTGCCATCGACGCAAACATCACCGAGCGATGAGAAATAGATTTATCACCGGGAAGTTTCAATTCACCTTTTAGAGTTTTTATGTTTTCAAACTTTTGATTCATTTGTCGCACCATTCATCAATCAGTTTTTCCAAATGTTCGTTGTCAAGCTCGCTTTTTCCATAAAGACCTTTTAGCTGGCGTTGACGCTGAGCTTCATACAAAGTAACAGCCGCCGCAACGGAAACGTTCAAGCTCTGAATCATTCCGTGCATTGGAATATAAAAAGTTTCGTCCGCCAACTTTTCTGCTTCCGGAGATACACCCCGTTTCTCATTTCCGAATACCAATGCAATCTTCTGCGTCAGGTCGATATCGTAAAGGTTCACCGCTTTCTTGTTCAACATGCTGGCGTAGATTTTAAAACCTTGCTTACGAAGTTCATCAAAACATTTTGCGGTGTCGTTGTATTTGTCGGTTTCAATCCATTTGTTAGCCGAAGATGACGACGTCTTGCTGATTCTCGGAAACGATTCAAATGTGTAAAGCAGACTAATCTTCGGCACACCGACAGCGTCGCATGTTCGGAACACCGCACTGACATTGTGCGGATCGTGAATGTTTTCCATGACTACTCTGAGCGAGAATTGGCGGGCTTTCAAAGTTTGCGTGATCTTCTCCAGCCGTTCGTCCGTC
>JAJYMU010000078.1 GCA_021786655.1 Bacteroidota bacterium | reverse complement strand
TTCGAGTTGTGAAGCGGTTCCATTAAAATGTGAAACCGCTTTTTTTATTTTAAATTATAAAATTATATTTGTGCGTCCTTTAAGGATTAGAAGTAATGAAACTGTATTTTATTGAATTTCGCGAAATCTTTTCCATTGCCGTTAGGTCTATCCGGGCAAATAAACTTAGATCGGTGTTAACAACTCTTGGCATCATCATCGGAATCGTAGCAGTAACTACAATGTCGACGGCAATAGTCGGACTTAGAGATGCATTCATCAGTTCCATCTCTTCTTTTGGCAGCGATGTACTCTATGTTGATAAATTTCCATGGATGTCTATGGGTAATTGGGCTTTATACCGAAACCGAAAAGATATCACAATTGAACAGTATGAAAAATTACGTGTTGTTCTGAAAAATTACGAAGCAATGGCGCCAACGAAAACTACTTTTGGCGCAACGTGCATTAGAGAAGGCCGATCCATAAATGCAAGTATGATTTACGGCTCAACCGAAGAGTATCAAAGAACAGCGCAATTGGTTTTAGTCGAAGGAAGATTTATTACCGATGTTGAAGTCAAAGCTGCAAGACGGGTTTGCGTGATCGGGCAGGACATCAGAAAAGAATTATTTCCATTCGAAAATCCGATCAATCAAGATATAAAAATTAACGGTACACCTTTTAAAGTTGTCGGCGTTTTGGAAAAACAAGGCAGCGGTTTTCTCGGTGGGTTTAGTATGGATGGTCAAATTATTATGCCGCTCAGGACTTTAGAAAGTACAATAAGCAATCGGCACGGCAGATTAAGAATTGATGTTAAGGTTGGTGACGTTACAAGGTTGGATGATGCACGCGAAGAAATTAGAGCTGCGATGCGTGTAATTAGAAAAGTCCCTCCCGATAAACCGGATGATTTTGCAATCAATCAGCAAGAAGCTTTAAAAGAAATGTATGACAAAACAATTGGTGTGGTGGCTATCGCCGGAATTGTTATCACCGCACTTTCGCTGTTTGTTGGTGCAATAGGAATTATGAACATAATGTTTGTATCGGTAACCGAACGAACCAAAGAAATCGGAATTCGGAAGGCGATTGGTGCAAAGACATGGTCTATTTTATTGCAGTTCCTCACAGAAGCGGCTTTACTTTGTGTGCTCGGAGGAATCATCGGTCTCGCTATATCGTTCCCGTTAAGTCTTGTTATAAATCAATTCTTGCCAACTGCAATGCCGTTGAATGTTGTTGTGCTTGCACTGGTTATTTCCGCAGTGGTTGGAGTTATCTCCGGAATTCTGCCCGCAATGAGAGCTTCAAAGTTAGACCCGGTAGATGCGCTGCGATATGAGTGAGGTATTTTATGCAACTGTTTGAAAGTATTAAGCTCGCTTATACTTCCATTAAGGGAAGTAAACTTCGTTCGATACTTACGCTTCTTGGAATTGCTGTCGGATTGTTCTCTATCATAATTGTGATGACCGCTATAAGCGCTATCCAAAAAAATGTTGAAGACGTTTTCAATTCAATTGGCACTAATAGTTTCGTTGTTCAGAAGTGGCCTGCTTTTCAAACCGGTGGACACGGTGCAATGCGCGAGTATCGCAATAGAAAGAATTTAACAATTGAAGAAGGGGACCGACTCAGAGCGATGACTTCGTTACCCGTTGCGCTCGGAATTTCTATATATGTGGGCGGCAAGATTGTAAGGTTCAACAACGAAAAAACGAATCCGAACATTCCTATCGTAGGAGTTAATCAAGAACTTTTTATTGCAAGGGACTTGAAAATTGGTGAAGGCAGAAATTTGTCGAGAACCGATTACGAATATTCCAAGTTTGCAGCTGTCATAGGAACAGATATAAAAGACGCACTATTCAAGAACAACATCGACCCGATTGGTCAGCAGATAAAAATCAGTAATTTCAATTTCGAAGTCGTTGGTGTGTTTGAAAAACGTGGAACGATCTTAGGCCAATCGCAAGATAATTATATTTGTATTCCGCTCGGTACATTTGAAAAATGTTTTGGTACCGAAAGAAGCGCCTCATTTGTTGTAATGGCAGCAAGCGACAAGCTGATAGAGAAAACCATGGATGAAGTAATCGGAGCCATGCGAAAAATTAGAAAAGTTCCAGTAGGTGAAGAAAACGATTTTGAGATTATTACAAACGACCAACTGATTGCTCAATTCAATGATCTTACAAAATATTTTAAACTGGGAGCTGGAATCGTAGCGTTCATTGCATTACTGGCTGCAGGTGTTGGAATTATGAATATCATGCTTGTTAGCGTTACAGAAAGAACAAGAGAAATCGGAATTCGAAAAGCCATTGGCGCGAGAAAAAAATCTATTCTCACACAGTTTGTTATAGAAGCGGTCTCGCTCAGCTGGTTTGGGGGATTAATTGGAATTTTTGCCGGAGTTTTAGCCGGTAATCTTGTTGCGCTGCAGCTTGGCGTTCCAGTTGTCTTGCCTGTTGAATGGATAATAATCGGTCTGCTTGTCACAACGTTTGTCGGGGTTGTCTTCGGAGTTTATCCAGCTATGAAAGCGGCAAACTTGGATCCGATTGAAGCGCTTCGTTACGAGTAACGGATTATTCAGTTGAATTAAAAGGAGCATACGTTTAGATTTATTCTACTGAAATAATTAGAACAACTCTTTGAAAAAGATTCTTCTCAACGTAACACTTCTATATATAATTTTATCTTTGCAATTGGTTCTGATAGCACAGTCCTCTCAAGCCGATTTTGTAAAAGATACTCTGCGTGTAAACCTTAACAACTCCTACAAGATTTCTGCGCTCAACATTGTTCCTTTTTCGGAAAAAATAGATTTGCACGGAAAATTTCTTGAACCAAAAGATTACAAGATCGACTACGCAACCGGAATGTTTTCGATTTCGAATGATTTGCAATATTCTTTGCTCGATACAATCATAATTTATTATCAAACAGTAAAATTGAATTTAAAGCGCGAGTACAAACGCAGAAATTTAGTTTTGAATTACGACGACAAATTTAAAGACACTGTTAAAACTCTAAAGATGGTTTCAGAACCGCTCACGACGGAATCTATTTTCGGCAAAGATATTCAGAAGAGCGGCGCAATTGTAAGAGGATTCACATTCGGAACCAATCGTGATTTCCAATTGAACAGCGGATTGCGTTTGCAGCTTTCCGGAAAACTTTCTGACGATATTGATATTGTTGCCGCGCTCACGGATGAAAACACTCCAATTCAGCCGGAAGGAAATACTGAGACCCTCGACGAGCTCGACAAAGTATTCATAGAACTGCGCCATAAAAATGCCGTTGGAACATTTGGAGATTATGATCTGAACGTGAAAGACAATGAGTTCTCGAGTATCAACAGAAAGCTACAAGGATTGAAAGGTGAATTCACTTTCGGAGATACGAAAGGTGCTGTCGCGCTTGCCGGATCGCGTGGTAAGTTTAATACGAATCGTTTCAACGGACAGGATGGAAATCAAGGTCCCTATCGTTTGCAAGGAATTAATAACGGGCGCGCTATTATTCTAATTGCAGGCAGCGAACGCGTTTATGTTGACGGCGAACAAATGAAACGGGGCGAGAACAACGACTATATAATAGATTACTCTAATGCTGAAGTAACTTTCACGCCAAAAAGATTGATCACATCTGCAAGCAGAATATCAATCGATTTTGAATATACCGATCAAAATTTCAAACGGAATTTTCTCGGCGCAGATTTTTCAACCAAAGTTTTGAACGACAAACTAAAAATTGGTATCGGATACTTCCGTGAAGGCGATGACCAGAACAATCCGATTACATATTCTTTCAGCGATAGCGACATGGCAATTCTTCGGCAAGCCGGAAACGATAGAAATGCTGCGGTCAAATCGGGAGTTGCGCTCGCGACAGCCGATTCAACCGGAAAAATTCATGGTATCTATTCACGTGTAGATACAACAATTAATTCTCAGACGTACACTTATTATAGATACACGCCGGGTAACACAGCATCAATTTATAACGTTTCGTTTACTTATGTCGGCGACGGCAATGGAGATTATTCAAAAGAAAGTCTAGGGAATTACAAATTCGCCGGAATCAAGCAAGGATCATACCTCCCGTTGATTTTTTTGCCGATGCCGGAGTTAAAACAGTTGGGAAACTTGTCACTTGACGCAACTTTATCCGATGGAATAAATTTAACCGCGGAATTTTCCGGCAGCGATTGGAATAAAAATCTGTTTTCGGATTTAAATAAGTCGCAAGATTTTGGTTACGCGAGAAAAGTTTTTCTCAACATCAGTCAAAGAGAAATCGGCATTGGTGGTTTGTCGCTTGGAAAAGTCGGATTGAGTTTGAAGGACAGATTCATTCAGAGCCGGTTTACATCGCTCGATAGAATTGACGCAGTGGAATTCAACCGTTATTACAATTTACCCGATCAGATTTCTGAAGACCAGATTTTGCGCGAGGCGGAATTAAATTATTCTCCGATTAGTAATCTTTCTTTAAACACCAAGTACGGCTATCTAAAAGAGGGAGACACGTTCAATTCAAACAGAATATTTTCTGAACTGAATTTTGCCGATAGCAAGAATTATAAATTCAATTACATAATCGATAACGTCGATTCGAAAAATCAAGGCACACTTACTAGTTGGATGCGGCAAAACGGCAGCGCATTTTATTCCTTTGGCTCATTCAAACCGGGAATAGATTTTCTTTATGAAAATAAGGAAGACAAACTTGCAAACAAAGACAGTCTGTTGTTAACAAGTCTTCGCTACGTTGAGACCGCTCCATTCATCGAGTACCCGAATTCTACCGGGTTGGATTTTAAAGTGGGCTATTCATTACGCGACGAATACTTTCCGTTGAACGGCGTACTCTTGAAACAATCAACATCTGCCATGGAACAGTTTCAGGCAAACTACAAAGGGTTGAAGGAATTTAACACAAGCATCAGTCTTACTTTCAGAAATAAAAAGTTTGCCGACGAGTTCAAACAAAAAGGATTTACAGACAACCAAACAGTGCTTCTCTTATCTCAAAGCAGATTTAACCTTGGCGGCGGATTTATCACCGGCGACCTTTACTACCAAGCTGCAACTGAACAGACTGCACGGTTACAAAAAGTATTTGTGAAAGTTACGAAGGGAACCGGGAATTACATTTATCTCGGCGACCTGAACAACAACGGTATCCCGGATGAAAACGAATTTCAGCTGACTGCTTACGACGGCAATTATATCTTAATCACAATTCCGACTGATAAACTTTACCCGGTGATAGATCTAAAAACAAATACGCGGTGGAGAGTTGATTTCAGCCGTGCGGTAAAAGGCGACGGATTCTGGTCAACTATTTTGAAGCCGCTTTCTACCGAAACTTTTTGGCGAGTTGAAGAGAACAGCAACATTTCAGATACTAAACAAATTTATTTAATGAATCTATCCAAGTTTTTGAACGACTCCACAACGGTTCGCGGCACGCAAACTTTTCAGAACGACTTCAATCTGTTTCAGAACAGAAATGATTTTTCGATCCGTGTTCGGTACACACAGCGTAAATCGTTGAATCAATACAGCGGCGGTGTTGAACGCGGGTATTTTAGCGAACGCGGGTTAAGAATAAGATTTAAAATGATTGAGGAAATCAGCAATCAAACTGAAGTTGTCAATCAAAACGATAACATGATTTCGCCTCCTACTACAAACCGGGCGAGGGAAGTTACACGGAATAGTTTCTCGACTGATTTTTCATACAGACCGGTTCAAAACATAGAAGCCGGCTTTAAAATTGAAACAGCTCAAAGTATGGATGATCATCCGGCTGTGCCGACAACGGTTAACATGAATTCGATTACGCTGCGCCTCAATTTCTCTTTTGAAAATTTCGGCAGATTAAGAATTGAAGGAGAGCGTACCGAACTCACATCTACAACAAACGCTTATAACATTCCATTTGAAATAACGAGAGGAAATGTTATCGGGAAAAACTATTTTTGGAGAGCATTTTTTGATTATCGCTTGACAAGTTTTATCCAGACTTCACTTAGTTACGATGCAAGACTCCAAGGAGACAGCCGGGTAATTCAAACAATGCGCGCAGAAGCAAAAGCGTACTTTTAGTATCAACCAACTATTATCAAGACTCAATTATGAAGATTGTTTCAAAATTAATTGAAGCGCATGTTTTTAGAATCAAGAATAATGATTTGGAGTTTCTTCTTCTAAAGCGCGCTCCAAACGAAAAATATCCCGGTTTGTGGCAGATGGTTACCGGAGCTGTTCATAAAAAAGAAAAAGCATTTCAAACTGCGTTGAGAGAAATAAAAGAGGAAACAAATTTAACGCCAATCAAATTTTGGGTTGTGCCGAACATAAATTCTTTTTATTTGCCGGAACAAGATAACGTTTGGCTGATTCCGGTTTTTGCTGCGCAGGTCAAGGCGGGTGAACGTGTCGTTATTTCAAATGAGCATTCGGATTTTAAATGGGTGAGAAAAAAGGAGGCGAAAAAATTGCTGGCGTGGCCCGGACAAAGAAAATCCGTCGATATCATCTACGAATATTTTACAACTCAACAGAGCTTCTTAAAGTTCGTTGAAATTCAATTGTGATTTTAGCTATTATTGAATCGTAATTAATTATATTAGCAACAGAAAATTCTTTTCAAAAAAGGTGACAAATTGGGACTTCTAATTGTTGGCTCTATCGGTCTGGATGATATCGAGACCCCGTTTGACAAAGTAACAAATGCACTTGGCGGTTCAACAACATACATTTCACTTGCTGCAACTTATTTCTCCGGTCCGGTTTCTATTGTCGGGGTTGTCGGCGATGATTTTCCGGATGAACATATTAAAATGCTGGAAGATCATAACGTGGATTTGGAAGGTTTGCAAATTGTTAAAGGCGCCAAGACCTTCCGTTACGGCTGTAAGTATCATTATGATTTAAATGTGCGCGACTCCCTTTTCACGGAATTAAATGTTTTCGAAAAATTTAATCCTATAATTCCGGATAAGGAAAAGAAAAGCAGTTTTGTGATTCTCGGAAATATTGCGCCGCAACTTCAGATTAATGTGCTCGATCAGCTTGAGAATCCAAAGTTTGTCGTTTGCGATACAATGAATTTTTGGATAGACCGATCAAAAGCAGATTTGATAAAAGTTTTGAAAAGAGTAAACGTGCTCATCATCAATGACTCCGAAGCCCGCTT
>JAJYMU010000331.1 GCA_021786655.1 Bacteroidota bacterium | reverse complement strand
CAATTGTGTAAAAACTGATCATCCGGAATTCGATAAAGTGAAAAAGGAAGTAGAAGATCAAACGGCAAAACTTCTTTCGATAAAAGGAAAAAGAACAGTTGACGATATTCATAAACAGCTTGGCAGATACATGTGGAATAAAGTTGGAATGGCCCGCAACAAAAAAGGTTTGAAAGAAGTTATGGGTGAAATTCAAGAATTGCGGGACGAGTTCTGGAAAAATGTGAATGTCGTCGGCGATTCTAAAGATGTTAACCAATGTCTTGAACGTGCCGGAAGAGTTGCAGATTATCTAGAACTTGGCGAGTTGATGGCGCTCGATGCTTCGGATCGCAATGAATCATGCGGCGGTCATTTCAGAGAAGAATATCAAACTGAAGAAGGCGAAGCGCTAAGAAATGATGATGACTACGCTTACGTTTCAGCGTGGGAATTCCAGGACGTTGGTAAGTGGAAACTGCACAAAGAGCATCTTGAATTTGAAAGTGTGAAACTAGCGACAAGGAGTTACAAATAATGAATGAGAAAAAAATAAATCTAACTCTAAAAGTATGGCGCCAGGTAAGTCCAAAGTCGCCGGGTAATTTTGCTGAATACAAAATTGCCGTATCGCCGGATTCATCATTCCTGGAAATGCTGGATGAGATCAACAACGACCTCGAAAGCAAAAGTCTAGAACCGATTGCATTTGAAAGCGACTGCCGTGAAGGAATTTGCGGAACGTGTGGACTTGTTATAAACGGTCAACCGCACGGACCAATTCCGCGCATTGCAACTTGTCAATTGCACATGAGAAACTTCAAAGAAGGCGATACAATTTATGTTGAGCCGTTCCGCGCGAAAGCGTTTCCATTGGTGAAAGACTTAATTGTCGATCGTTCGGCAATGGATAGAATTATGGAAGCCGGCGGATTCATTTCAGTCAATACCGGTAGTATCCCGGATGCAAACGCAATTCAGATACCGAAAGATATAGCTTCGGAGGCGATGGATGCGGCTTCGTGTATCGGTTGCGGCGCTTGTGTCGCGGCATGCAAAAATGCTTCTGCAATGTTATTTGTAAGCGCGAAGGTTTCACAGTTTGCGCTTTTACCTCAAGGACAAACGGAACGATACAACCGTGTTGAAGCGATGGTGAAGAAAATGGATGAACTTGGATTCGGCGCTTGTTCAAATACCTATGCGTGCGAAGCGGAATGCCCAAAAGGAATTTCGGTCAAAAACATTGCGCGCATGAACAGAGAATACTTCATGGCAAAAGTGAAATCTGATAACGTGGAAGTCTAAATCGTTATCTAGATAATCTGAAAGCTCTTTCTACAAATGTCCCGACAGTAATGTCGGGATTTTTTTATGTGCGTAAAAATCGGGTAATCAAATAGCCATAACTGAAAGGCACCCCCCTTTTCCCAAGTCTGCTTGGGTTTCTTTATTTATGGCGCAATGCGGATTGTTAAGTGTAAAAATTTTTTCCTTTTTTTTTTTCAGAGAAAGATGTCTATATTAAATCAGAAAAAATAAATTACCCTTTGTGGGGAATTTGAGAAACAAACATAAAAATATTTTCAGCATCACTTCGAAGAACTCTCCAACTACAAACATCTTACTTCTAGCTTCTCGCTTCTTAAAACTTCATCAATTAAAGAAAGAATTTTTCGTTTACAGTAACGGGCTTCTATTAGAACGACGTTCGTTAAAAAGGTTAACGCATATACATAAACTAATCTTCCCAAAATTTGTGATAATGGAAAACCAACGTGGAGACTATGGAAAAAAGCAAAACGAAGGGAGAATTTTATTCAGACTTATAAAATATTTTCTTCCCATAATCTTTCTGTACTTTGTTTCGTGTGAAGACAATGGTGTTGAACCGATAAATCCAGAGGGAATCTGTCCATTGAAACCAGGCAGCGGTTGGCTGTATAAAATAACGCACCCTAGTTGGATGAAAGATACAACTCTCAAAATAGAAATTACCGGTACAATGACAGTTACTTACCGCGGACAAAATTATACCGTAGCAAAAATGGCATTCTATGACATTGGCGAATCTATGCCGGAGTATCAGTGGTTTTATTGGAAAGGTTCTGACTGAGTGTATTTTATGAGAGGTGTTTCTCCTTCCGATACTTTTGTTGTAAAAAGGAAATTAATATTAAATCATCAGCAAGGAGGTTCTTATGAAAAAAACAAATTTAGAAATCATGTTTGTTTTATTCATTATCATAATATTTCTGTTGGCTTGTGATACAACAACGGAGACATCCCAAGCAAACATGGCGAAGGTGTTTCAAATTCATCTGCAATCAGGGTTTGCTCAAACTCCAGTAACTATTACTATTGATAATTCTCAAATATATGCAGATATCATTTCGACTAGTGCTCTTTCAGGAGCTGCCGCGATAGTTCCCGTGCAAGTAACTAATGGAACACACTTATTACGTGTTACAGTATCGAACTCAATCTCAAAAGACACTTCATTTACGATTCAGGATACTCTTTATATAGGCGTAAATTACAACAGTCAAAATTCACAGATTGACTATTACTTCACCCGTAAAGGATTTCTTTATGACTAAAAATACATATTACTGCGTGTCGCCTAACAGTTGTAATGACAGAGAACATTTTATGTTGGTCAATACCGGGGTAGAACATAATACCTTCATCAAGTTTTTGGGAAATATCCAGTCATTCAAAGCAGACTGCGTAACCACTTACGCTCCGAGTCTGCCGAGATTTGAGTCACCAAATGAAAACACACTATTCAATTAAAAAGGTATTGTACTGAAGGAGGTGATACTTATGGCAATTGAAAAAAACGAAGGGTGGTGATAAAAGCGGCTCCACCCTTCGGGAATCAGTCCGTCCTTGAGACAGACTAAAAGGGGCAAGTCATTGTTGCAAGGATTTCCCGTCTAAGTACTTTGACCTCTACCCTCATTGCTAAGTTATCAAATTCAAATTTATTTTCCAACGTTTACAAATTGGAGGATCATACAATGATACGATTATTTTTAGCGGTTATCATCTTTACAGTTTTTACAGAAGGAAACTTCTTTGCACAGAACCAAGAAGCTCTGTTGTATATAAATGAAAAAGATATATCGCCCAACAGTGCACAATCTCAAGTTCTTGCAAAAGCAAAAAAAGAAAAAGCTCTTGCTTCTTACTCAATTATTAGATTTAACAATCTTGCCTTATTAAAAGAACAAACATCTTTCAATATTTCTTTGCCGGGAAAAGCGCCGCTTTCTGTTTTGCGCAAACGATTTGAATCGAAGAAAGCGAATGAATGGACTTTAAGCGGTTCACTAGATAACAAAGGTTCAATTTTTCTTTCAGCGACTGATGACGACATCACCGGCGTTATTCATAACGAGCAAGAACTTTACTGGATTAAACCTATCGGAAACGGATTGCATATTTTAATCAAAGTTGATCCTCAAAAACTTCCACGAGACGAACCTGAAGATTGGAATCCATCGCCTAATAAGAACACGCGAGATAAACTAAATCCTCAAAGTCAAATAAAATTTGGGCAAAACAGTCTGGCAATGGTAGCAACATCAACGCCGATCATAAATGTACTTGTTGTATATACTTCGGCTGTGGAAGGAAATAACAGCAATATGACAAGTTTGATAAATGCCTGCATACAATCAGCAAACGAAAGTTTTACTAACAGTAATATGACTTCCAATGTGCAACTCGAACTGGCTGGTGCAGTTAAGGTGAATTATACCGAAAGCGGTTATGTGGGAACTGATAAAGATCGATTAATCACAGCAAGTGATGGTTATATGGATAATATCTTTTCATTAAGAGATCAGTATTACGCTGATGTTGTTGTTCTTCTTGTTGATTATGATAGTTACGGATATGCCGGAATTGCAGCGGATATTGAGGTGAGTTCGACTTATGCTTATTGCGTTGTTGTTGACGATTATGCAGTAGGCAATTATACATTTGCACATGAAATAGGTCATCTCATCGGTGCACGTCACGATAATGATTCAAACAATTCGCCGAGGGCTTATGCACATGGTTATCGTTATAACCCCGGCAATTGGAGAACTATAATGGCTGTGTATGATCCGGTTGTAATGAGAATTAATTATTGGAGTAGTCCGTTAAACACTTATGGTGGAGTAGCGATGGGAACGGCGGACTGGAACGATGCTAGACGAGTATGGAGTGAACGGGCTGAAGCAGTATCACAATTTCGCCAACCACTACCGCCAATAATTTCTTACTTTTATCAGGATCCTGACCCGCTCTACAACGGAGGAACAGGATATGTATATGCACAGCTTTCTCAAGGAATTAATGTAACTTACTCATGGTATGCATCCAGTACTCCTTCAAATATTACGCTTAATATTACGCCGGAAGGCAGCAGGTGTCAAGTGCACTATTATACTCCATTTAGTACTGTACCCACCATTAATTTAACGTGCGTTGCATCAAACTCTCTCGGCACTGATGTAAAATCATACCAATTGCATTGTGCACTTTACGGTTATAGCAGCCCTGCAAGTCTTGCATTTGAAACGAATGGAGTATTAACGGATGAAAACCCGATTTTGGTTTCTTCGTTAGATAATCCTGGCGTAGATGTAACGGATTATTATTTGATAAATAAAGAAATTACGCCGGAAAACCAGCCTGACGGCAAGGCAGGTAATGTGGTTAAATTTTCAATACACGAAACAGATCAAGCAAAAGGTCATACCGATTTAGATCAAGTAGAATTATGGGAAGTTAAAGCCAACAAAAATGAATTTGTAGCTGTAACCGAAGAAGGCGAAGTAATAAGCTATAAAAAACTTGTGACGCCCAATCATATTATACTAAATGACAGTCTGGATGTAACCAACATACTTGCAGACAAGGATAATTTAAAATTGACAGTTAAAAAAGGTGACAGAATAAAAATCAAGCACCCGGGAAATGCAGAAGAATTGTACAGCGTTTTTTATGCACAACTGTATAATTCAGAAGAGTTGTCGGCAGCTAACAATAACTCAAGTGATTTATATTATTTTCGGCCTCAATCCAGTGCCGTATGTAAAAAGCTAAAAGTTGTTACGTCTGGAGATATAGAATTAGCATTTAGTAAAGACCTGGTCTTAGATTATTTTGCGCTAATAAAAAATGAAAAAACAGCGAAGGCAGAAAAACTGAATCTTTTAAGCGCGGAACACAGCAAAGCTGGGGAAGCGGTTTCATT
Organism: Bacteroidota bacterium; assembly: GCA_021786655.1. Taxonomy (GTDB): domain Bacteria; phylum Bacteroidota; class Ignavibacteria; order Ignavibacteriales; family Melioribacteraceae; genus Fen-1258. Next base: position 1,989 of record JAJYMU010000331.1, on the reverse strand, counting down.
GTTTGCAGCCGCAGATAAACAATACGGAGAAATTCTTCCCGGTGAAGAAATAAAATTCAAATATGAGGCAAAGCCAAATTCTAATAATGATAACACGGCATACATTTTAAAAGCTGTTGGGAAATATGAAAAAGCCGGCCTGCTGAAAGAAGGAAATCATGAAACAATATCAGGTCTGCCAAAAGAAACAACATTATATGATAATTATCCCAACCCATTCAATCCAACAGCAAAGATTAGTTTCTCGCTTCTGCAGAAGAGCCAGATAAGACTAAAAGTGTTTGACGTACTTGGAAGAGAAATTCAAATTCTTGCGGACGGCGTTTATGAACCCGGTAAATATGAAGTAGAGTTCAATGCAACCAATTTACCAAGCGGAGTTTATTTCTACAATTTAACATCAGGCACAAATTCAATCACAAAGAAAATGCTGCTGATGAAATAACCTCTATTTCATATCAACAGATTAATAGCCCGGTTAATTTAATCGGGCTTTTTTTATGCCTTTTTGGTATTATTGAAACATAACCACAACCGAATAATCAGTAAGCCGCCAAGTTATGTTTGAAAGAGAAATAAAGTTCATTTATGATTTCAATCTGAATAAGATAAATCGGTTAGGTCCCTACTTCACATTTGAACAATTATCAACGACGGATATACATCCGGCAATTCTGCATTACATTTCTGCTGAGATAGATTACCTTGTTTTTGAAGACCGCCAGAACCTTCTGAAAAATTCCGTGTTTGATTATTCCGGCGAAAAAATAAATTATCATTTCAATCAGATTACCGCCGAGCTGAAGAAGACGAAACGATTTTCGTCCGAGTACATTGCTAAACTGATTCTGCATGCATGTTCATTCACCATAAATTATTTGATTAGACCGAAGTGGACGCTCGCTAAGTTTGTTTTCGACGAAGCGGATATTAAAAGCACTAACGAAATAAAACAGATTCTGAATTACATCTATTACTATAAATATCTTACCAAGATTCTTATCTCCTACATCAATGCGAAGAAAATTCTTTCGATGAACCGTGAAGAATTTGAGGCGCTTCTGAACAAAGCCGATGCATTAGGCGCCGAGAGCTATTTGTCGGCAATAATTTCCAATGCGCTTAAGTCTATGGCGGAGTTTTTCAATATTGGTGAAATAAAAAAATTCAGAGTACCGCTTCCTGCTGTCGAATTATTCCTTGAAGAGAAAGAATTGCTTCAGCATCTTGATGTGTTGAACGCTGAATTCGGCAACGACGAAAATTCGAAATTTAATATGTACGATTACCTGAAAGCTTTGAACAAAGTGATGATCGAGAAAAAGGAAGAAGCTCCTGCGGTTGAAGAGCAAGTTCAATTTGAAGGCGAGAAAGAGGTTGAACCGGTTGTTGAAGAAGAAATAACCGAACCTGCTGCGCAAGAAACAGAAGTTGAAAAAACCGCTGCCGAGGCGGCTGATGATGAAGAACTTGAACCCGTCGCTGAAGAAAAACCGGTTGAAGAAGCCGAAGACATTGCGGAAGAATCGGAAATAGAATTTAAGCAGCCAACCAAACTGAGAATTCATGTCGGTGAAGACAACCGAATCGAACCGATATTTGAGGATGAAAAAGTTACGGCTGAAAATGAAGAAGTGATCGAAGATGAACTTGAAACCGGGGAACAACTGTTGGATAACGGAGAAACCAACGGATCGGATGAAAAATCATTTGAGGAGGAAACACTGTTTGCGGAAAATGATTTAGCCGAAGAAAAGTTAGAAGATGAAAGCTCGGAAGTCACGCAGGAATCTCTCGCAAATCATAACATCATTGAAGTTGAATCCGAGCATGAAACCATTGAGGAAGAGACGCCAAAGGAAGAGATCTCGGTCAGCAAAGATGAATTAACCCCGCTCGAAAGAATAATTCAGATTGAGAAAGAAAATGAACCGGAAGGTGAATCCATGTTCGACATGTTGAAAGAAAATTTTGTCCAGCATCAACCAT
>JAJYMU010000110.1 GCA_021786655.1 Bacteroidota bacterium | reverse complement strand
TGAAGAAAAGAAAACGCAGTTGCATCTCGAACGCTCGGAGGAACGGTTCAGACTTCTGATAGATACAGCCGACGATTTATTATTTGTTCTGGATGGATTTGGTTATTTCGGTATGGTGAATAAAAACGGTGCGAGTGCGCTCGGCTACACGCCGGAGGAAATGATTGGAAAACATTTCCTTGATTTTGTAAGCAAAGAAGATGAAGCTAAAATTGCAGAGGCATTCAGCAGGATATTAAGTTCAAAGGGAGTTACAACAGTTGAAACAAATTTTCTGGATCGGTTCGATAAAGAAGTTGCGTTCGAAATCCGTTCCAACCCCATGATTTCCGATGGCGAAGTTTCCGGCATGCTTGGTATCGGCAGAAATATTTCAGGCAGAAAATTAGACGAACAAAAAATTAGAGATCTTAACGCTAAATTTATCGAAGCAAATAGAATCATATCAATCGAACGGGAGAGAGCGCGGCACAAAATAACTGTGCTTGAAGAATTGAATAAATTGAAGAGCGAATTCATCTCGAATGTTTCGCACGAGCTCAGAACGCCGTTGGCATCCATCGTTGGTTTTGCCGAGACAATTCTATCTGACACCGAATTGCCCAAAGAGACAGTTCTTGAGTTCAGCCAAATTATTTTGGCAGAAGGCAAGAGATTGGCTAAGCTTATCAATGATCTTCTTGACTTTTCAAAACTTGAATCCGGTGAAGAAGAGCTGAGCAAAGAACAGCTCAACCTTGTAGAACTTCTGGATGTGGTTGCGAAAAGTGTTGAAAGACAGTTAAACGAAAAAAGTCTCATCCTTTCCAAGGAATATCCTTCGGAAAAGATTATCATTAATGCGGATAAGGAAAGACTCACAAAAGTCTTTGGAAATTTACTTTCGAACGCAACAAAGTTTACTAATAACGGGGGAAGAATTTCTATCCTTGTTCAAGATTTTGGAAAGGAAGTTGAAATCGCAATTACGGATACGGGCATTGGCATTCCCGAAAAAGATTTAACAAATCTGTTCCAGAAATTCAGTAAGGTCCAAAGAGTAACAACGCAAATCGGCGGAACAGGATTCGGCTTGGTAACCGTAAAACAAATTGTAGATTTGCACAAAGGATTTATCAAAGTCCGCAGCGAAGTGAACAAAGGCACAACATTTATAATTAGATTACCGAAATAGCAATTCTATCGAGGTGAATTTGGAAAAACTAATCTTCATCATTGATGACGAAGACTCAATCTTAAAGATGCTGACTCATTGGGTTAAGAACCAGTGGGAGTATAACACGAAGACATTTACGACCGGAGCGGAAGCATTAAATTCGTTAAATGAAAATCCCGATCTTATTCTTTTGGATATTATGCTTCCGGATATTCACGGCAACGAGGTGCTCGGACGCATTAAGCAAAAATATCCTAACCTGCCTGTCATAATGCTTTCTGCGCAGGGCAGTGTTGAAGTTGCATTGGAATCAATTCGTCTCGGTGCATTCGATTATTTTCCGAAACCAATCGATAAAAATAGACTTGAACCGGCAATCAGAAATGCAATCAAAAATTATGATCTGGAAAAAGAACTTGAAAAGCTAAAGGAAAATTTACAGCGCGAATACAGCTTCGATAACATTATCTCCGCCGATCGAAAAATGCAAGATGCTTTCAAAATGATTTCGAAAGTTCTTGATAACGACATTACTGTTTTAATCACCGGCGAAAGCGGTACCGGAAAAGAATTAATAGCACGCGCAATTCATTTTAACGGGAAAAGAAAAAACGCTCCGTTTGTTGTTGTAAACTGCGCATCAATTCCGCGTGAACTTCTTGAAAGCGAATTGTTCGGACACGAAAAAGGTTCTTTCACTGGCGCTCATCAAAGAAAGATTGGTAAGTTTGAACTTGCCAAAGGTGGAACGATCTTCCTCGACGAAATCGGCGAAATGGAAATGTCGCTGCAAGCAAAAATATTGAGAGTGATTCAGCAGAAAGAATTTGAACGAATCGGCGGCAACGAACTTATTAAAACAGATGTGAGAATTATTTCCGCGACTAATCGGGATCTGAAAGCTGCTGTTGAGAGTAAAAGTTTTAGAGAAGATCTTTATTACAGGTTGAGTTCGTTCCCGATTCACATACCGCCGCTTCGCGAGCGGAGGAGCGATATTGTTGTGCTGGTCAATCACTTTGTCGAGCACTTCAATCATAAACTTGGAAAGCAGATAAAGGGCTTTGCCAAACCGGCTTTGAAAGTGGTTTATGATTATGATTGGCCCGGCAATGTACGCGAGTTGGAAAATACTATTGAGCGGTGTATGATTCTTACTGATAAAGAATTAATAGATGTTGACGTTTTGCCGGCAAACTTTATCTCGAATGCCGGAAATAGTAATCTCGGTTCCAACGCGGTTTTATTCGGGGAGGAATCTCCGGTAATTCCCTTTGAGAAGCTGAAAGAACAGGCTATCCGGCACGCACTAAAAACAACTAGCGGCAACATTGTTGAAGCCGCGAGGAAATTGAAAATCGGGCGCGCTACACTTTACCGGTTGATGGATAAATATAAAATTGAATCTCCAAAAGAATAATTGATTTTAAATTGAGGAAACATATCGATGATAATCATTGAAGAAACCATTGACGACATTGCCGTTGAAATAGTGAATATTGACAGAGCTACGCTGTATGAAGCGGAAGAACTGAAGTTGAACGTGGGCGAACGAATGTCGGAAGGATACAAGAAAATTATTATCGATCTTACTTCCGTTGAGTTTTTGGACTCTACCTTTTTAGGCGTTATAGTTAACACGCTGAAGAAAGTTGCAAAACTAAATGGAGATTTAAAATTAGTCGGATTCAAACCCGCAGTACGCTCTATGTTCGAATTAACCAGATTGTTTAGAGTTTTTGAATCTTATTCTAATCTGCAAGACGCAATAAAAAGTTTTAGCAAATAGAAATTCCAACGGGGGTGAGTTAACAACGAAAATATTCTGGATTAACCGTGGCACAGCAAAGCAACGACAAAAAAAATGGCAATATCCTTCTCGTAGAAGACGAATTTAATATAGCAAAACTTTTTAGCTTCAATTTAGCCAAAGCTGGATTCCATTGCGAAGTTGCAACAAACGGCAGGGAAGGACTTGAACTTGCGGAAAAGAACCACCCGGATTTAATTATCAGTGATGTTATGATGCCTGAGGTTGACGGCTATGAATTCAGAAAACTTCTCCTGCAAAATCCGGAACTAAAAAAAATCCCGTTTGTTTTTCTAACTGCAAAAGGGGAAGAAGAAGATATCCTTCAAGGGTTTGATCTTGAGATTGAAGACTACATCATTAAAACTTCCAGTCCCAAAGTTGTGATTGCAAAAGTATCGGCAATACTAAAAAGTCTGGAGAAAGAAAGAGTAAAAGTTGTTGATGAAGTCCAGAAAGCCGCAGACACGATGGGCGCAAAAGTTGTCCCGGATGAATATCCGAAGTTCGACGGATTCGCAATCAAACACTGGCACATGCCTTTCAAAAACGTTCCCGGCGGAGATTTCATTGATTATTTCCTGATGGATGAAAACCATCTTGCAATAATAATGGGTGATGTAATGGGCAAACGATGGGGAGCTTGGTATTTTGCCATTGCCTATGCGGGTTATGTAAGAAGCGCCGCACGGTTTGTTTTGGAATCGTCAAAAGATTACATGCCGAGTCACATTCTGCACAAGGTGAACGAATCGGTGTATAAGGACGAAAGAATTTCGGAAGTGTTCATCACGCTTTCCATAATTATTATTGATAACCAAAATAAAACGGCGCGCTATTCCGGCGCCGGCGACTTGCCGATGATTTACAAATCTAAAACGGTTGAAAGAATTATATCAAAAGGCGTTCTGCTTGGGTTCAGTAAATCCGGCGAGTACGAAGATCATGAAATTAAATTGAATAGCGGCGACGAACTCTTTTTGCTTACCGATGGTGTAACCGAAGCGCGCAACAAAGAGGGTCAGCTTTATCAAGAAGAAAGATTGGTTGATTTTCTCGGCACCTTGAATCCAAACGAAGACTCAATTGAACAGTTGAAAAAAGAAATTCTTTCTTATGCCGGCGGAGAACTTGAAGACGATGTAAGTGTGATTGCCATAAAAACGTTGTGAGTTATACTCGGTAAGCAGTTTAGAAAGTAAACGCCTCGCCTAATTTCTTCCGCAAAAATTCAAAATGCTCTTTTGTAATTGTGATCTGTTTAAATATATCGATTATGTCGCCGCGGGTTATTTTTTCAAAATCTTCTTTACGGGGAGTTATAATCAATCCGCATAAATCTACTGCTGCCGGGCTAATAAGTAGTTGATTTTCTTCTTTAGAAAAAAATTGCTTTGGTCTGTGAACGTTGCGTGGAAAAACAAAAACACGCCAAATACCATGCTCAAAGGAAGCGGTTATGTTCATCATCGGTTCATCTTCCAAAGGAAAAGCTTTTTTCATCGCATTGAGAAAAACGAAAAAGGTTGAGAGTAACTCTCGTTTATTTCTTGATTCAAATGAAATAAAACTTCGCAGGCCGTCTTCAATTAAATGGATTTCAGTATTTCCGTTGCTGAAAACCGCCGTTGAGTACTTATTGATAATACCGTCGAACTGCCGTTCCAACGGCATAATGTTTTTTGCTGCCGCTTGAAAGTGTAGATGATCCGGCGCAGAAGCCCCGCAACGCGGCCCGTTGTAAAATAACGTATAGTGCTTGCCAAGTTCATGAGAAAAGTCTAACAACTCCTCGAAAGAATTTTCAATTGATTGCGGCTCGTGATTTCTTCTCGCTATTGTAAAATGTTCAGGAAAGATTGGATAAGGATTACATAGAATTAGAAAGTTGTTTGTCGCAAGTCCGTTTTGTTCATCGGGTAAATTTTGCAAACAAAGGAAACATTGCCGACCGTTAATGGCTTCTTTGGAAACATCGGCGTTGGATGATTTTATTCTCTCGGGATTGAATTGCACGTCAACTTCGAATCCGTCAAACTCAAAAGTGCGTGTCTGAACGAGTGATAAGTTTTCGTAGTTTTTATTTAGTAATGGCCAAGATTTTTTTTGATCTGAGAGCAACTGTTTTGTCTGCTCGGCTAACCAGTCAATATTTTTATTTTTTTCCGGTCGGACTTCCAGTATCATGTTTTATCCGCTTGATACTTTTTTTGTCGTGCTAAAATTTCGTTTGTGCGCAAACCGTCTTTAAAAGTATTATGCGTGTTTAACTTACCGATATCGAGTTCGGCATCGGTATTCCCTTCCCAACGACGGCAATAATAAACAGAATTATAAACTCTACCAATTTTATAATTCCGTGAAATTGTAATGCCGAGAAAATAATCTTCGCCGTAACTCACATTCGGAATATCAATCTTTCGAAGCAGCGGTGTATAAAACGCACGCGGTGCGCCAAGACCGTTTATTCTAAGTGCGTTATTCGGTCCGTTATCGGCGCTCCATTCCCTGTGGTCAATTAATCCGGGCGGTATTTCGTTCAAATCAAAATCTGTCAACGTGTACGAACCAATAACCATTGCGCATTTTTCTTTCTTAAAGGTATCGATGATTGTCTGCAAGGTGCTTTCATCTTTGTAAACGTCATCGCTGTCTAATTGTACAGAAAATCTTCCGCACAATGGATTGTTTATTGCTTCACTCCAGCATCCGCCTATCAGTAAATCTTCTCTGCCTGGGATTATATGAATTATTTTTTCGTTTTTCGCGGACAACTTCTTTAATAATTCGGTGGTCCCATCGTTGGAATGATTATCAACAACGATGATGTTAAACTTAAAATCTGTTGTTTGTTTGAGTGCAGAAGAAACCGCATCGCCTATAGTTTTTATTCTATTCTTTACCGGGATAATCACGGAAGCTTCAGTTTCAAATTTTTCACTTGTCAAATCAATTTCGTTAAGCGGAGGTTTCACAAAAGCGTTTATCTGCTTTAGATGATCTGTTGCCGCGCTCTCCATTTCCAGTTGAACGTTTCGATTCTTTGGGTTAACGTAGTCAAACTGCTTCTCGCCGGATTTTCTAAAATCTATTTCTTCAATGTTGTATAACGGTTCTGGAATTCTTTGAATCTTCTTAGTCTGGGAAATTCTTAAACGCATGTCGTACAATCCGGCAAACTGGTATGACTTCCCGGAAGACATCACCGCATCTTTGAAAGTTTCCGAATGGGTAATCATTACTGAGCCAAAATCGAACTCGTCACGAATACTTCCAAGCTGATAATCACATGTTGGGTGAACAAGAATTTTTCCAGACTTCCTTTCATAGAAGTCGGAATAGATTATTCCCGCATCTGATGCCGAAACAACAGTCAGAAAACGACCGAGTGAAGATGGGGAGAACGATATTCCAGTCTGTCTGGTGCTAAGAAGCAAGTATTCCGTTCTCAAAAGACCGGCAATTGTCCGAAGCGAAACCGAGCTTTGAATTGAGTCAAGAATGAGGTCCTTGCAGTTGGGCAGTTTAATACCGGAAGGAAGAGGTGAGTAAATGAAGATTTCTTCCACCTGGTCTGATTCGTTTAACTGACGAGCCAATTCGGAGGTCGTTTGAATGTCGGTGAAAGGTATTACGGCTGAAAAAGCTCTCATGATGCGGCAATTTTTATTTGTCAAATTATGAAAAAGCATTCAGAGTTGAAATCGCGCATTGGATAAATCAGTCAGTTTACTTTGATGATCTTGTGCTAAGCCGCCTTCCAAAGTCGTGTTCGAGAACAATTATGAGCTCCAAAGTCCTTGTCTCTGGAAGCCGGCAAATGTCTTTTGTTGTACCAGCAGAGCAAGAATTGTCCACACAACATTCCTCAAGATTTTTTAAAAATTGCGAAAATGGTCAAATTTCGGACATTCCCAATTTGACGATGGAACTTTGTTCCTCGAAAGGTTGTCTTGTATTACAATAATTGCCTAAATTTAGTTCAGAAGATTTTTGGTTAGTCTCAACAAGTGGTTTAAATTGAAAGTTAAAAGCATTACATACTTAACGATTCTGGTTTTCTTCCTTTCGATAGGCATTGCTTCGGCAAAGTCAACGTCGCTCAGTCAAAGAGATGGCTTCTCCCATAAAATTGCTGGTTCGGTGAAAGTCATTCCAAGTGATATTGCTTGCGACAATGTAAATGAATTGTCGAAAATGACTAGTATTGTTAAAAACCTAAAAAATCACATCTCTTTGGAAGCCAACAATTCATTTTCACAAACTTCTCTAAATTTCATTTTTTCCCATAATGCTCTTCTGCCCGGCGAAAATGTTAGACGAACCGATATTAGGTTCA
>JAJYMU010000196.1 GCA_021786655.1 Bacteroidota bacterium | reverse complement strand
GTCTGATGTTATTGAGTAGAAACCGTGAATTGGAATTGTAGAATTTGATTCGTTAAGAATTTTATAATTCTTCCAATCGAAAATAACAACGCTTCCAAATTTGTAACACATTAAAACTTCATCATCTATGTATGGCGCAATCCAGTAAATCGCATCTTCATACGTATTAATTTTCATTTCTGCTTCTGTTTTCCATACATTGTTTTGAATGAAGATGGAGTGCCGGGCTGTTCCAATTATTTTGTTGTTATGCTTATCAATATAAATTGCTGTTACTTTATTATCAGGTAGAATTGAATTGAATTTATTATAGACTTTCCACTTCCTCCCGTTAAAAATTGCCAAGCCTTCAGAATAAGTGCCGACCCACAATTCATTTTTCTTGTCGATTGCCAAGCTGTAAATCCAGTTATTCGGCAAACCGGAATTTTCGGTGTTGTAAATTTCCCATTTTTTTCTTCCGTCGAATTTTGCAACACCGCCGCCAAAAGTTCCGATTATCAGTTCCCCCCTTTTATCAAATAACATACAATAAATACTGTTGTGGGGGAGCTTAGAATTTTTGGTATTGAATACGGTAAACTTTTTGCCGTCGTATTTTACGAGTCCGTCGTCCCAGGTTCCAATCCAGTAATTGCCTTTCTTATCCTGAACAACGCACCTTATTCTATCGGTAGGCAGACCATTGGTTTTGTCAAAATACTTCCATTTATCGGTCTGTGCAGATGTGGAACCGAATAGCAAAACCAGAAGAAGCAGGATTGAAAATTTAAATCGCATTCAGAAATTTAACAGCGAAAAATTTTAAACCAGTTTGCTGATTTTTTCAACAAACATAGATTTAGGAACAGCACCAATAATTGTATCTTTCACCTGACCGCCTTTCAAAAATAAAACTGTTGGGATACTTCTTACACCATACTTGATTGCCGTTTGCTGGTTTTCGTCAACGTCAAGTTTTCCAACTTTAACTTTCCCTTGGTATTCGTCGGCTAACTCTTCAATAATCGGCGCTATCATCCGGCATGGACCGCACCACGCTGCCCAAAAATCGATTATTACCGGAACATCCGACTTCAATACTTCAGCTTCAAAATTTCCGTCAGTAAAAGTATTTGGTTTCATAACTGAATTTACTCCTCTAAATTAAATTTAATAAAATTTTATACGCTTCCGTTTTTCTTTAAAACTTCGCGAGCAATTATTCCTTTTTGAATTTCATTTGTTCCTTCAAAGATTCTGTTGATACGCGAATCGCGGTAGAATCTTTCAATCGGCAGTTCGCGTGAGTATCCCATTCCGCCATGAATTTGAACTGCGAAATCGGCAATCTTATCAAGAGATTCTGAGCAGAAAAGTTTTATTATCGCCGACTGACGCGACACATCTTTCTTCAAATCATAATCAACGGCAGTACGATAGACCATCGATTCCATAGCATAAACTAAAGTAGCCATTTCCGAAAGCATGAATTGAATTGCTTGGAAGTTTGATATTGTCTGATCAAACTGTACGCGCTGCTTTGCATAACGTGTAGACATTTCAAGCAATTCTTTTGACGCACCAAGACATGCTGCGCCGAGACCTAAACGTCCGGCGTCCAATGTTTTCATCGCAACAACAAAACCGCGACCGTTAGTTCCAATTAAATTTTCTTTCGGAATTCTAACATTGTCAAAAGTTATCGCGTTTGTTGTACTTCCTTTAATTCCCATTTTCTTTTCGGGCGGACCTGCGTGATAACCCGGAGTTTTTGTTTCTACAATGAATGCGCTGATGCCTTTATCAGTTCTGGCAAATACAGAAACTATATCTGCAATTCCTCCGTTTGTAATCCAAAGTTTTTCACCGTTGATCACCCATTCATTGCCATCGAGATGCGCACGAGTCTTTACGTTAAATGAATCCGAACCGGCTTGAGCTTCTGTCAAACAGAATGCGCCGATCTTTTCTCCTTTTGCAAGCGGCACCAAATATTTTTGTTTCTGATCTTCTGTTCCGCCAATGTAAATTGCATTTGAACCAATTGATTGATGTGCGCCGATGAACGTTGCAGTTGACATACATCCGCGTGCAATTTCTTCCTGCATTAAGCAGTAACCGATTTCACCGAATCCTCCGCCTCCATATTCTTCGGGAAATGAAACGCCAAGAAAACCAAGTTCACCAAGTTTTTGAATCAGTTCATTTGGAATTTTTTCTTCGGAGTCTATCTTTGCAGCAATAGGTTTAATTTCATTGTTAACAAAATCGCGGGTCATATCCCGCAGCATTCTTTGTTCTTCAGAAAACGAGAATTCATTCATGATCTATATCCAATTTATTTGTTGGGTGCGCTGGTCCTTTCCCCAATGTAGTTAACAATGTATTCGCCGCCGTCAACACCGATAACGTTTCCTGAAATCCAGTAAGCTCTCTCATCGCACAAAAGAACTATTGCTTTTGCAACTTCTTCAGGGGTGGTTAATCTGCCGGTAGGATTTTTCATCTCGGCTGCTTTAAGCATTTTGTCGAACATAGGAATTTTATTACCCGCCGGCGTATCGGTGACACCTGCCATTATAGAATTACAAGTGATTTTCATTGGGCCAAGTTCAACGGCAAGCTGACGAATGTGAGCTTCAAGAGCAGCTTTAGCAGCAGACACAGGACCGTAATTCGGGATAACCGTATGCGAACCCGCGCTGGTCAAAGCAAAAATTCTTCCGCCTTCGGCAAACAAATCTCTTTGTATTAATCCTTGAGTCCAATAAACCAATGAATGCGCCATTACATCGAGAGTCATCGACATCTGTGCAGGCGTAACACAATCATTCGGATTTTTTCCGATGTACGGTTTCAATGTTCCGAATGCGAGCGAGTGAATAAGAACATTTACGTAAGGATGTTCCTTTGTGGTGAAGCGCTCTTTAATTTCATCGAGAGTATCGTCAATCTTTATTTGATCTGCAGCATTTATGTTGAAGAAGACGGCTTTCTGACCGTTCTTCTCGATTTTCTTAACTACGTTTTGAACAGCCGGCATTGTTGCTTGTCTATCTAGGTGAATACCAAATATGCTGTAACCGGCTTTGGAAAGTTCAACGGCAGAAGCGCCGCCGAAACCACTTGAAGCACCAAGAATCAGTGCCCATTTCTTTTCCATCTTTTTCCTTTTGTTGTTTACGGTGGCACAAACTTAAGAAATCAAAAAATCAAATCAAATCAATCCGGTGTGAACAGGATACAAAGAGGTTTCGTTTATCCAATAATTTCAATTTGAAAAATATACTATCGATTCTTCGCCCAATAGTTTTTTGATTTTCGGAATGAAATCTGAATTCAAAGCAACTTTGTAGTTTATATGGAATTCCCGCAAGTTCAATTCGTCTTTCAAACACATCGATACCGGAAGATTACCTTCATGTTCTTCCATAATTTTTTTCAACTGAGAAATTGTTTCCGGATTGTGAGTAGCTCTGTCAATCGTAATACCTAAACGCTTGGTAAGTTTTTGTTTCACTTCATCAAGCGAATATGCTTCGTCAACATGAAGTTTTACCGCATCACCGGAACTTTCCAATTTCCCGGCAACAAGTATTGTCGATTCGGGAAGAATTAATTTTTCGCACGTCGCGTAAACTTTTGAAAACATAAGACATTCGCACGAACCGGAAAAATCATCCAGCTTGAAAAAAACCATCTGGTTGCCGCGTTTGTCTATCTTAGTTCTTACTTCCGTTACAACGCCGCATGCACGCACACTCTCGTTGAAATTATATGTTTCCGTTTCACCCAAATGGACGGTTGCGAATGAGCGGTATTCAATTTCATATTTAGTTAAGGGGTGGTCGGTTAGATAAAATCCGAGCACTTCCCTTTCTTTTGCAAGACGGTCTTTCATTTCCCAAGCTCTTGATTTCGGCAGCTCCGGTTCATGAATTCTTAACGCTTCCGAATCTCCTCCGAACAAACTATCAACATTGGAATTTTGTGCCGATTGAACTTTACTTCCAAAATACAACGCTTCTTCAATGCTATCGAAATTTTGCGCGCGGGATCCGCCGCAAGAATCGAAAGCGCCGGCAAGAACTAAACCTTCCAACGCACGCTTGTTAACGGTTCTCGTATCAACGTTCGAACAAAAATCATAAATGCTTTTGAAATTTCTTCCAAGCTTAACGTGTGCGGCTTTGATTGTTTCCACCGCGTTAACGCCGACATTTTTTATTGCAGACATACCGAAAACAATTTTTTTATCTTTCACGCCGAACTTGACAGAAGGATTATTGATATCCGGCGCTAAAACTTTTATCCCGAGTTTGCGGCACTCTTCAAGCAGAGTTGTAACTTTGTCCGTGTTGCCAAATTCGTTTGAAAGGTTTGCCGCCAAAAATTCTTCTTGATAGTACGCTTTAAGATATGCCGTTTGATATGCAACGATGGAATAAGCAACTGCGTGACTCTTGTTGAATCCGTAGTTCGCAAATTTGTCAATCGCTTCAAAAATTTCTTGTGCAACTTTTTTATCGATGTTATTTTTAACCGCGCCTTCGGTAAATTTTTCTTTCTGCTCTGCCATTGCTTTCAAATCTTTTTTACCCATTGCACGGCGCAGCAAGTCGGCTTCGGCTAAACTCATTCCCGCTACTTTATTGGCTATCTGAATAACTTGTTCTTGATAAACAATGATGCCGTTAGTCTCTTTCAAAATTGGTTCGAGAACGGCATGGAGATAAACAATTTTTTTTCTGCCTTGTTTTCTAGAAATAAAATCATCGATGAACTCCATCGGACCTGGACGATATAAAGCATTCATTGCCGCAAGATCGCTTATGGATGTAGCTTTAAGTTTTTTTAAGTACTCGCGCATCGGGGCACTTTCAAACTGGAACACTGCGGTTGTCTGACCGCGTCCGAACATTGCATAAGTTTTTTCATCGTCGATCGGAATGTCATCGATGTTGATGTCTTGACCGCGCGTTTGTTTCACCAGATCAATCGTGTCACGAATAATTGAAAGCGTCCGCAATCCAAGAAAATCCATTTTCAAAATTCCGGCGTCTTCCAAATCCTTCAAGTTGAATTGCGTGACGAGATCGTTTTCATTTGCAAGAGTTGCCAATGGAACGTAATCGCTAACCTCACCGGGAGTAATCACAACGCCGGCTGCATGTTTGGATGCGTTGCGATTCATTCCTTCAAGCACACGCGCATACTTTAATAAATTTATAATTTGAGGATCATCCGATTTTTTTACCCAATCGAGTTCCGGTACTTCCGCAAGAGCTTGGTCAAGAGTGAAAACCCTTCCAAACTTTGACGGAATCCATTTGGTAATTTTATCGACGGTTGGAATCGGAATTTGAAGAACGCGCGCAACGTCTCTTAAAACCGCGCGTGAAGAAAGCCGGTTGAAAGTTATAATCTGCGATACCGAATTCTCTCCGTACTTCTCTTTTACATAATTAATTACTTCGCCGCGTTTGTCGTCGGCAAAATCAACGTCGATATCGGGCATGGATTTACGCGCTGGATTTAAAAATCTTTCAAACAACAAATTGTACTGAAGCGGATCTACATTTGTAATTCCAAGAACATAAGCGACCAAACTACCGGCAGCGCTCCCGCGTCCCGGACCAACCGGAATTCCTCTTTGCTTTGCCGCATTAATAAAATCCTGAACAATAAGAAAATATCCGGCATAACCCATTTTGTTAATTACATCCAGTTCATATTTGAATCTGTCTGATATTTCCGGCGTAACGGTTTTAAATTTTCTGTGAAGGCGTTCTTCGGAAAGCTGGTTGAAATATTCTTCAAGCGTTTTTGCATCTGAGTCTTTCGGAATTGGGAACTGCGGAAAGTGATGCCCCTTAAAATCAATTGCCAAATTTATTTTCTGCTCGATCTCAAGAGTGTTTTCGATGGCTCCTTTATAGTTCTTGAAAATCTTTTTCATCTCATCAACAGACTTGAAATAAATTTGATCTGTGCCGTAACGCAATTGATTGTAATCAGCCGAACCGGATTTATCGCCGAGGAGAAGTAAAACGTTGTGAGGAATCGCGTGATCTTTTTCTATGTAATGAGTATCGTTCGTCGCAACAAGTTTTATGTCGAGTTCGCGTGCAAGTTTCGGAATCGTTTGAAGAATCGGTTTCTCAATTTCCAATCCGTGATCTTGAATTTCCAGATAAAAATCATCGCCGAAAATTTCTTTCAGCTTAATGGCGGTCTGTTTCGCTTTGTTATAATCATCATTAATAATCGGTGTTGCGATCGGTCCAGCAGGACAAGCGGAAGTACAAACCAATCCATCGCTGTATCGCCGAAGAATTTCCATGTCGATTCTCGGACGGTAATAAAACCCTTCTTTGTGTCCGATCGTCGTCATCTTCATCAAATTTTTGTAGCCGGTTTCATTCTTTGCAAGCAGCAAAAGGTGATTGTAGTACTTTGACTTTTTCTTGGTATAGTTCGGGTCGTCGCCTTTTCTATCGAAACGGGTTCCATCCATAACAATGTAAGCTTCCATTCCAACGAGCGGCTTAATCCCTTCCTTCTTCGCCTTCTTATAGAATTCGTATGCGCCGTACATTACACCGTGATCGGTTAAGGCAACAGCATGCATGTCGTTGGACTTTGCAGCGTGAATTAAATCCTCGACAGTACAAGCTCCGTCTTGTAAGCTGTAATGTGAATGGTTATGTATGTGAACAAAATCTGACATAGATAAAAAGCAATTGAGAATTGAGAACCTGTCTGCCGACAGGCAAGATTGCGAATTGAAAATTATCAATTCTCCATTCGCAATTATCAAATTATTATTTAGTTCCTGTGTGTCCGAATCCGCCTTCGCCGCGTTGGCTGCCGTTTAAATCTTGAGTCTCTTCTAGATCCGCATAATAAACTTTTGCCAAAATCATTTGAGCGATTCTGTCTCCGCGTTTGATTATAAAATCTTCGTCGCTGAAGTTAAATAGAATCACTTTTACTTCACCGCGGTAATCCGAATCAATTGTGCCGGGAGAATTTAAAACTCCAATACCGTTCTTTGCAGCCAGACCGCTTCGTGGCCGCACTTGAATTTCGTATCCAACCGGAATCTCAACGCGAAGGTTTGTCGGGATTAATCCAAACTTTCCTTTTTCAAGAACAATCTCATTTTCGATTGCGGCGCGAAGATCAAGTCCGCTGCTTCCGGAAGTAGCATATTCCGGTAATGGTATGTCGTCAAAATTATTGGTTACTCGCTGAATCTTAACTTTTATTTTTTCCATTTAAACATTCTCTTTCTACGGACAAAGATAAAAACAAATGAAAATATTTCTTACTTGATATTTACGAAAGAACAAAAAATGCGGAGTGAGGTTAATGTATTCGCAGTAATAACTTGCCGAATTTTACAATTTCATGTTTCTCAACAACTCTTAGCAAAAAAATTGCCGCTGTAAACAGAATCAGAATTATGAACTTGATCAAAACAGTTA
>JAJYMU010000391.1:6520-7515 GCA_021786655.1 Bacteroidota bacterium | reverse complement strand
TCACCAAAACTCCTAAAAATATTCCGGCTCCAAGCAAAGAGATCGAGCCCATAATTCGGAGAATGTTCAGCGTGTATCTTCTTCCGCTGGGATCGTAGCTGAAACAGAATTGTAAAACTTTTGCAATAGTAGGACTCGCTTTGCCGGCTTCGGCTTCCAGCAACGCCATCTTCATATCGAACGGATTGAACTGAGTTCCGAACATGTAACGCGTAATCTTTCCGTCGGGAGAAATTGCAATAACAGTTGCAGCGTGAACGTACTGTTTATCGGCGGGGCGAAAATGATACCCGCACGCGTCGGTAATTTTTTTGATGCTGACGCTGTCACCGGTTAGAAATATCCAATCGCTCGGATCAAATTTTCTTTTGATTGTCTGCAAATAATTTCTCTTCCACTTCGCGGCAATAGCGGGAGTCTCGCGGTGATCGAAGCTCAAACTGATAACTTGAAAATCCGTTCCCGGTTCAAGCTGAAGTTTGTCAATTGTCCATGCGAGTTCGGATTGCATCGGGTTGCAGAGACCCGGGCATTCGTAATACACCAGTGCGAGAATCGTCGGCTTGGTAATCAATTCTTTTAGCGTAACGACTTTGCCGTCTGATTCCGTGAACTTCAAATCCATCGGCAGATAATTACCAAGTTTCTCATCGATCCCGACTTTTATTCCTTGTCCGCCGAATAAATTTGAAGATGTTAATAGCGAACAAAAAATTAAAAACGGAATTATGTTTTTCGTAAATGCTTTCATTGATCTATTTATATTGTTGCTGTTTTCAAATAATCGTAAATCGTTTTCCAATCGTCTTTCGACAGCAGCGTAACTGACGGATCGAACCCGGCACTAATCGGATTTGCCAGAACGTCGGCAACAAAATTATCCATGCTTACTTGTCCGTTGGAACGCATGAAAGATGTAAAAACTTTTCTCAGATTAACCGAATATTTTTTCAGAGCATCTGCGCCGGAATTATTTTGCGTTGTGTTCACATTCA
>JAJYMU010000391.1:0-6510 GCA_021786655.1 Bacteroidota bacterium | reverse complement strand
GGTACAGTTGCACTTTGCGAAACTTGATAATTCATATCGAGGTTAATCAACTGATCGTCGGTAACTTCTGGAAATTGCGCGAACGTTCTTATGTATGCTATAATTTCAAAGCGATCTACCTTCGGCATGTATTCGTAAGCCGCCATCCCGGTTTTCGGAATTCCCTCTTGCAAAGTCTTATACATCTGATCGACATTCCTTCCGTTTGTCCAACCATCGACAGCATGAAAATTTCTCGGTTTCGGATTCAACATTGCACCGGCGGCACCGTCACCCATTCCGTTATCGCCGTGACACGATTTACAGTTATTATCGAAAAGTTCTTTCCCTTTGGCGATAAAATCCGGTGTAGGATTCTTCACGACATCGAGATCGACCGCGGGTAAAACGCCCCCCTTCTTCATCGGAATTTCTTTTTTCATATTTGTCGAATCCGGCACGCTTACCGGTACACCGTTAAACGAAAGATTTGACAAATGCTGAACGTAGTAAATTCCAAGCAGCAGAATGATCACAAGAAAATATGGAAAGACCCAGCCGAACAGTCGGATCGGATTTTTCAACAATTCTCTAAACTTTATTTCGTCTTCTAATAATTTTTTGTTCTGGTTCATATATCTTCAGGATTAAAGTCTAAAATCAATTCCTCTTTTTAGTTTTGGATCGCCGATCGGAACAAGATTTTGCGATTTCGCTTTGAAGTTAAAGACAAGCATTATCAAGCCGGCAATCAATAACGGAAAACCTAATTCAATCCACCCCAGGACAACTCCATCTTTACCGTAGTTCGGCATCGTCATCCAGTACAAATCATAATAGTGAGCAAAGAGAAGCCAACCGGACATTGCGAGTAATCTTTTCGGATTCATCTTCGACGGCTGTGAAAGCAAACCGAAATATGGAATTACAAAATGAACGAACACCAAACCGATCGAAATAAATTTCCAGCTTCCTTGCCATCGTGCAATAAACCAAATTGTTTCTTCCGGAAGGTTTGCATACCATATCAGCAAGTATTGGCTGAATGCAATGTAAGCCCAGAAATTTGTGAATGCGAAAAGAAGCGCGCCAAGACTATAGTAATGATCGCTGGAGAGACCTTTAACGAAGTAACCTTTCTCGTTCAAAAGTACAATGAAAATTGTTCCGGCAGCCAGCGCCGCTAGTACTGTTCCCGAAAAGTAATAGACTCCAAATATTGTCGAAAACCATTTCGGCGATAAACTCATTAACCAGTCTATTGCAGCGAAAGAAATTGTTATCGCAAAAATCGGGATGAAGATGGTGGATAGTTTGATATTCAATTTAGATAATGATTGATCGTGACTTGTATCTTGCTTAACCGAATTTCTCGAAATGAAATAGTAGAACCCAA
Organism: Bacteroidota bacterium; assembly: GCA_021786655.1. GTDB lineage: Bacteria > Bacteroidota > Ignavibacteria > Ignavibacteriales > Melioribacteraceae > Fen-1258. The sequence goes on along the minus strand of JAJYMU010000391.1, from coordinate 5,135 downwards.
GCCATAGCAGCCAGAAGACAACAACTCTAACGATAAAGAAAGTCACGTTAAGGTAAGGCGCTTTATTTATCATAGTTTTATCCGCCGATTCGGGATGAGTCCAGTGAAAAACGGTATTCACGTTTAACAAGAGCGGAATCGCAAGAAGAGGAATTATATAAATATTTGCCGCAAGAAATTCGGTTACTCTTCTGAATGGCGTACTCCATACCGCACCGGCTACATATTCAAGTGCGAGTAAAAATAAAGAACCTACGCCAACGCTGATTAAAAATGTTAGTCCGACAATATTATTGTATGCGCTTCTAACCGGATCAGTTACATAACCCAACGCAACAATTATCAATCCGGCAGCGAACAGTGTTGTTCCGATTGTCCGAACCTTAGACGGTAATTCTTTTTTGTGATATTCGACTGAAGAGGAACTCATTGAACGTCTGACTCCTTAGCATTGAGCGCTCTTTGTAATGCTCTTATATAATTGATTACCGCCCACCGTTCGTCAACAGAAAGTTGACTGGAATATGACGGCATTATGTTTTGTCCTTCCGTGATAACTGCAAAAATTCTTCCGTCGGTCCAAGTGCGAACTTTGTCGGAATGAAGACTCGGCGGATTTGGAAATTGTCCGCGCAAACGGCTTGCGCCATCGGCATTATAGCCATGACACGGACTGCAATAAATATCAAATTTTGTTTTTCCCAGCGCGAGAGATTCTTTCGAAACCGGAATTGGATTTACCAACGTCTTGCCCGCTGAATCCGGTTGACCAGTAAACTGATACAGCATGTAGCCGCGCGCAACTGTTCCGGCGACCGGCAGCCGCATACCAAAGCCGTCAGCAAATATTGGGCTCTGCTGCTGTGCGCTTAGTTTCGGTTGATCCATCATCCAGTTGAACGGAACCATATACATAAGTTTATTGAAAGAGAAATAAGTAACTCCGGAAGTTATCAACGCAACTGCGGCTAAGAACACAATAAATTTTGGTTCAAAAATTTTGTTTTGATGATTTATCTCTTCTTCGTCCCAGTAAATCGGAATGATTTCAGCAGCATGCACACCCTCTAAGAATTTTCTCACCGACGATTCGCTGAACTTAGGATCATCGGCTTGTATAGAAATTCCATATTTATCCGCCGAAACTTTTTTCATGTAAACCGTTCCGTGAAGCGGATGGCTGTTATTCGGAAGTTTGAAAAAGAAAAACAGCATCACCACCACCGTCATTATCGCAGCAGACAAAACCGTCACTTCAAACATGATCGGTACATAAGCCGGAAATGAAAACAACGGCTTGCCTCCAATTACAATTGGATAGTTGATCGCCGACATCCACCAAATTGTAAGCAGCGCAGACAACGTACCTGAAAGACCAAAGACCAATGCAAAGTATCCGAGTTTGGATGGTTTGAGTTTCATTGCTTTATCCATCCCATGCACTGGGTACGGAGTGTTCACGTCATATTTTGTGTAACCCTCTTCAACCGCTTTTTCAGCAGCATGAATAATCTGATCGGGTGTATCAAAAATTCCGGTATAACTGTATAGTATTTTTCCGCTCATCGTCAGTGACCCCCATGCGAAGGTTGTGAACCCGTAACAGTTGCTTTAACTTCTGCCATTGAAACAACCGGCAGCGCTTTTGCGAATAACAACAGCCAGGTGAAGAAAAATCCGAAGCTGCCTATTAGAATCATGAAATCCGTGTAAGTCGGGACGAAAAGATGCCAGCTTGATGGTAAGAAGTCTCTCGATAACGACGAAACGATGATGACGAATCTTTCGAACCACATTCCGATATTTACAAATATCGCAATCACAAACATGACAGGAATAGTTCTCCTAATTTTTCTGGACCAGAAGAGCTGCGGTGAAATCACATTGCATGAGATCATAATCCAATATGCCCATGCGTATGGACCGAAAGCTCTATTAATAAAAGTGAATCGCTCAATCGGCAGACCGCTGTACCAAGCGATAAAAAATTCCATTGCGTATGCGTAACCAACCATCGAACCGGTCAGCAGCATAATCTTGTTCATCTTCTCAAGCGTATCTAACGTAATTATATGTTCGTAATTGAAAACCTTTCTGACAATAATCAAAACGTTTTGCACCATTGCGAATCCGGAGAAGACGGCGCCGGCAACAAAGTACGGCGGAAAAATTGTTGCATGCCATCCTGGAAGAATTGAAACGGCAAAATCGAAGCTTACAATTGTATGAACCGAAAGAACTAGCGGCGTTGCGAATCCGGCAAGAATAAGATAAACCATTTCGTAGTGCTGCCAATGTTTGTTCGAAAACCGCCAGCCCAATCCAAAAATTGAGTATGTAATCTTTTTGATTTTGTGATTTGTTCTTTCGCGAAGAGTTGCAAAATCCGGAATCAATCCGACATACCAGAAGATTAATGACACGATGAAATAAGTAGAGACCGCAAACACATCCCACAAAAGAGGCGAATCGAAATTAACCCAAATCGAGTGCTGGTTCGGATATGGAAAAAGATAAGCTGCAAGCCACGGACGTCCGACGTGTATTAACGGAAACAAACCGGCGGTCATTACTGCAAAAATTGTCATGCCTTCTGCGAAGCGTGCTATGCCGGTACGCCATTTTTGTCTCAGCAAGAAAAGAATCGCTGAGATCAAAGTTCCAGCGTGACCGATACCGACCCAGAAAACGAAATTCGTAATATCGAATGCCCAGCCCACGGGAATATTGTTTCCCCACATTCCGATGCCGTAGTAAAAAGTTAATCCCAATCCGATAACGAGCAGAGACAGCATCGAGCCGGAAATTGTCAGCGCGATATAAAACTTTTTGCTTGCCTTGGCATCAATGGGTTTTGAAATTAAATCATCAAGTTCCCGTAAAGGCGGCTTCCCTTCTATAACCGATAATTCTTGTGTTAAGTCAACAGTACTCACAGTATTTCCTCCGAATGAGTATTTCGAAGTTTAGCAATGTATGTAACATTCGGTTTCACATTTAACTCTTCAAGTACGTGATAAGATAAATTATGATCTCTAAGTTTTGCTACCGGCGATGTAGGATCGTTTGCATCGCCAAATGTTATTGCATTGGTTGGACATGCTTGCTGACATGCCGTAACAATATCGGAACCCTTCAACGGTTTGTTATCGCGGATAGCATTAGATCTCGCTTCCATAATTCTCTGAATGCAGAAAGTACATTTCTCCATCACACCGCGCGAACGAACCGTCACTTCAGGATTATTGACCAGCGATGTGAGATCGTTCTCGTAATATGAATCGGCGAAGGAATCTCTATAATTGAAAAAATTGAACCGTCTTACTTTGTACGGACAGTTGTTTGAACAATATCTTGTTCCGACACAGCGATTATAAACCATTTGATTCAATCCGTCGGGGCTGTGGTTGGTTGCATTAACCGGGCAGACATTTTCGCAAGGAGCGTTGTCGCATTGCTGGCATAACATCGGTTGATTACTTGCAATCGGTTCATCCGGAGTGCCTGAGTAGTAGCGGTCAAGCCGAATCCACTGCATTACTCGCCCTTTACTTACCTGCTCTTTACCAACGACGGCAATATTGTTTTCAACGTTACACGAGGCAACACAAACTTGGCAGTTCGTACATTTATTTAGATCTATCGCCATCGCCCATTTGTTGCCGGTGTATTGAACTTCATTTGTGATGCTGAATAATTTTTCTTTTTCTTCATGTAAAAAGTTCGGATACTTCTCGTACTTTTTTAAAGTGCCTTCTTGAATAATCTTTCTGATTCGATGAAAATCTTTTAAAGAAGTATCATCGAGTGAATGCTGCTCTTGGGTTGAGACCAATTCGTGCGATCCGCCTGCTTTTGTAACGGAAACATTTGTAAAAATGTAAGGTGATGACTGGGCATCTTTCGACATCAGAGGAACAGCGTTGAAGCCGACTTCCTTTCCAACTTCACCTATAACCGTTCTGCCGTAACCTAATTCTATGCTGATGAAATTGTCTGCAAGTCCGGGTTGGATGAACGCCGGCAAAGTTAGACTTCTATTACCAACTTTTACTTGAAGAAGATCGTTGCTGTCAACTTTTAAACTTTTTGCCGTTGAAGGAGAAACTGCTGCGTAATTGTCCCATGTAATTTTGCTGACCGGATGGGGAATTTCTTGCAACCAGCCGTTGTTGGCATATTTTCCGTCGCCAATGAAATAGTTATCGTGCAGATGAATGACAAAATCTTTTGAAGGAGTTAAATCATTTAACGTGTTGAACGAAGCAAAATTAAGTTTAACCGGCAGAACTTTTTCTGTTACTTTAACTACACCATCGTTCAATGCTGAATACCAGAATGTTTTTGCATCGGCAAAAGAGTTCGCCTTCGAGTAAACATCTGCGTTGAATGAATTCATTAAATAGTTGTGATAAATATCTTCGTTAAACGCGGATGAACTTCCGGCAATCCATGTTAACAGAATTGCTTCTTTCTGACGCGTGTTGAAGATTGGTGATATAACAGGCTGCTGCAAACTATAAACGCCGCCGCGCACATAAGCGTCTCCCCAACTTTCCAACTGGTCGTTGATAGGAAGAGAATAATTTCCCGCCGCAGACGATTCATTTTCCGCTTCGGTTAATGATGCAACAAGTTTTACTTTCTTCAACGCGCTGGCGTAACCGAAATCTTCCGGCAATGTGAAAACCGGATTGGAATCGAAATGAATTACAACTCCAACTTTTCCGTTCTTCATCGAATCGACCAGCTGAGAAATTTCCGCTGCTGAAGAATATTTGACCAACAACTTGAATGAATTTGAATAATCATAGAGCGATGTGTTGCCTAATACTTCGTTAAGAAGATTCACTGCAACATGAACTTCTTCCGGTAAAGTATCGCCGGCATAAACAATGCTTTTGCCGCGATTGGCATTCAAGTCATTAACAAGATGATTCAATTTATCTTTGCCAACCAACGATTCAAATTTCGAAAGCGAATATTTTCCAAATTTTGATTTTGAGTTTGCATCGAGAGCGATTGCCGAACCACGATTATTCAATTCATTAATCAGCGCCATAACAAATTCATATTGCGAATCGGGCGAAACGCGTAATCTGTAATCGGAAAGTAATCCGGTTACGCTCATTCGG
>JAJYMU010000261.1 GCA_021786655.1 Bacteroidota bacterium | reverse complement strand
AATGCATTTCGCACCGGTGCATAGTACTTTGTTTGGCTAAGAAGTAACTGTTCTATAAAGTAAGCTAGTCCCTCGTCTTTGAGAAAAAGGAGCCAATCATATGATTGTGCAAGCACTTTGAGCTCCTTATTTTGGTTACTAGATGTAAACCAATTGCCGTGGTTGCTGACTACACCAACAGTTAAAATAAAGCGCCTTAATAATTCTTTGTCTTTAGAGTATATTATTTTCTCCATTAAATCAACAAACGGCTTAACTATAAATGAGCCATCACTCTTATAAATGATGCCATACATTTCACCAAATTCATTCCTGATCTTTTGAAGGGATGATGCTGACCTTGCAACATACGCACCCTGTTTTGCTTTCTCGATTGTCTGAGGTCCTTTCCGCATTCCATCCTCTACACCCACCCTTTTGCATTCAAAGATTGCGTAAGGTTTTTTATTTTGCTCGTAAATGAAAAGTTCAAACTTATCACCACAATCTTTTATAATACTGCAGAGTAAAAATGAATCCTTTGAAGAAGCGATAGTACATGCATTGCGCAGCACGCCGTTGCTTAGCAATAAATTTGGCTTTATCTCAAATCTTTCTAGACTGTATTTTTCGTTTTGAAGTGCTCGAATAATTTTGCTGGAGCTTATCGACTGGACAGTTTTGTTTATAGCCAAAGAAGAGCTACGAATTACAGGATGAAGTGAAAACTCAACATTGTGTGTGATATCTGGATTACCATACTCTTCTAATCCTCTTTCAATCGATATCTGATTATTTAATTCCCATGTTTTCAAGAGGTAGTAAGTTATTATCTCAACAATGGTGCCTAGTGCACGTCCAGCTGTTTTTTTAGAGTCTTTCGTATAATGAAAAATATTCTTCGCGAGAACTTGTTGAAGCTTATCTACAGATTTGTATGACATATTTTCCTGCCTTAGAATAACATGCTATGCTCTAGCATTCCATTACTAAGATCGTACAACTTTAGTAATGAACCTCCCCGCCGCAAGCAGCGGGGTATCTCGTTGATAATCTTTTTGCAAAAAGTTGCAACCCACGACGCAAGCGTCGGGGAATTAGTGATTAAATTCAAATCGAAGCCACATACTTTAACTTAAATGTTGCGCCCTACTTCTTAAAAAATACAAAACTTGTTAAGTCCGTCCAAATCTTTTGTCCAGTTCTTCAAGCGGGATCTTTATCACAATCGGTCTGCCGTGCGGACAAACATACGGCATTGAAGTCGCAAAAAGTTTATCTACCAGAATCCTCATTTCGTTTTCCGTCAGCTTATCGCCCGCTTTGATTGCGGCTTTGCACGAGTATGATTTCGCAAGGTTATCTCTGACTTCCAACTGTTTGTGCTGCTCATTATTTCTGTACTCGTGCAGAATGTCCAGCAGCGTTTCAACTTCATGTTCAATTTTCACATCCGAAGGAATACCGATAATCACAATCGTATTCTTCGATTGGAATTTCAGTTCGAACCCGAGATTTGTAAGATACGGCTCAAGTTCCTTCGCTAACAAATAGTCAGCCGGATCAAGATTAACGGTTTGAGGAAACAACAAATGCTGCGAGAACGGAATGTTCGCTTCAAAAGAATTCATCGCCTGCTCGTAAAGAATCCGTTCGTGCGCTACGTGCGCATCAATTAACATTAACCCGCTTTTGATCTGCGTTAAAATATATTTGTTATGAAGCTGAACAAGAAACGGCGCTTCCATATGCTGCGTAGCACCGCTTTCATGATATACTTCGGTTGTTTGTCTATCATCAAACGGACCTGAAACGCCGTTAGCCGGTGCTGAGGATTTTATCTCGCGGTTCAGATCATCGAACAATTGATCAACTTCGTCCTCGCTCATGAGAGGTGATGTACGCCGCGTGGCGCGATCCGGCTGGGCAAAAGGTCGGTCTGCAAAATCGTTACGTGTAGTACCGCCGCGATTCTGAAAACTTAACTTTTCATCCGATCCGCCGGCATTATCCAACGTAACTGTAGGGACAAGATCGTAGCTGCCCAAAGTTTTCTTAATCACCGCTTGAACGAAAGAGTAAATTTCTTTTTCATCTTCGAACTTAACTTCAAGCTTGGAGGGATGAACGTTCACGTCAACTTTCTTCGCATCGACCGATAAGAAAAGGACGAAGAACGGATAATCGCCCTTCTCCAAAATATTTTCGAACGCACTGAACACAGCATGATTCACGATTCTGCTCTGAACAAAACGCCCGTTCAAAAAGAAATATTGTTCGCCTTTACTGCGGCGGAGATACGCCGGTTTTGTAACATAACCTGTGAGCGAAATGTAATCCGTAATTTCCTTCACTTCTAAAACCGCATCGAGAACATTTTCTGCGAAAACGGATTTCATCCTTTCGTCGATTGATGATTTTGGAAAGTCGAATACGATTTCGTCGTCATTATAAAACCTAAAAGCTATTCCCTGATTGCTGAGCGCAATCTTTTTAAATGTTTCGATAATATGTTTCAGTTCGGTTTGATTCGTCTTCAAAAAATTACGGCGCGCCGGTACATTGTAAAACAAATTCTTTACCGCTACAGAAGTACCTTTTGCAAACGAACCTTTTTCTTTTGTGACTCCAGCAGTTTCATCAATCTTAATAAATGTTCCGAGTTCCTGGTCTTTTCTTTCGGTCTTCAGTTCAAATATGCTCACCGATGCAATAGAAGCAAGAGCTTCACCGCGGAACCCGAAAGTTTTTATCGCTTCCAAATCTTCGATGGACGCGATCTTGCTTGTTGCGTGTCGCTGAATGCTGAGCAGCGCATCATCTTCGCTCATCCCTTCGCCGTCGTCGGAAACTTGAATTAAAGTTTTACCCGCACCTTTGATATATAAATCGATACTCGTTGCGCCGGAATCAAGAGAATTTTCCATCAATTCCTTCACAACAGATTCGGGACGGTTAACCACCTCGCCGGCGGCAATTTTGTTGGCAAGATTTTCGGGCAATATTTTAATTTTTTGAATCAAAACTATCCTATTAATTTCAAATCCGGTTTTCTAATATAGTGATGAACCGCAAAATCCGTATGATTTTCTGTCGAATTCAACAGCCACTTGGATTCATCTACTTTAACAAAAAATAGATCCCCTTCGGTTTCAAAATTCATGACCGATAAAATGATTTTATCCGCGCTCTCGATTGCCTGTTCATAGATTTGTGCGCCGCCGATGAAAAAAACTTTCTCACGCTTAGCGCTTGAACAAAAATCCACCGCGGATTTTAACGAGTTGAATATTATTACCTCATGAAACGGAATTGCGTAATCGGGATTGCCGGTAACAACAATATTCAATCTTCCGGGAAGAGGATTGCCGATCGCCTCCCAAGTTTTTCTTCCCATGATAACCGGAAACCCAACTGTGGTGCGTTTGAAATGTTTAAGTTCTTCTTCGGAATGCCACGGAATTTTTCCGTCATTTCCCAGAACGTTGTTTTTGGTAACTGCGGCAATAATTATTTTTTGCAAAAGCTAAAACTCAATAAATCTTACGCTAATATAACCAAACCGTTGAAACGGTTCTACGCTTGTGGCGTGTTTTCTTCTCTTACCCCGCGATTAACCTGCCCGACAAGCGGTCAAGGCGGGTCGCGAGGTTTGCACGACTGTCACGGTCCAACCGTGACGGCTATTTAATCTCTGTCCCAGCAAGCGACGTATCAACTACAATTACAGAATGGTCTCCTTCAATGTAGTTCCGGGCACTTGAGTATTTGTATTCCGCAGGGCTATCCACTATTCCAGCTTCTACTGGGTTGTAATGAATATAACTCAACTTCTGCCAAAACATTTTTTCATTCCGTATTACCTCATCGTAGAATCTTGGCATCCAGAACTTTCGTTTTTGATCTTCGTAATCTTTGGCTGATGCACTAAATGCCGGTGAGTAATTAGAATTCTCCTTTTCAAGATATTCCATTATATCCCATGCGGAGTACTTCTTAATGTCTCTCATTAAATCCGAAACCGTTCCTTTTCTTTTATTGACTTCGATTATCCAATGGAAATGAGACGGCATAATAACATAAGCAAGAATATTAAACTCATATCGTTTTTGATAATGCTTGATATTACGTATCAGCAATTCACATGCTGTAGAATCTTTGAACACGTTGAGAAATTTTACAACTGTAGTTGTAATGAAAAAATGTGTGCAATCTGTAAGACTATTTCTGTGTCTCAACCCCATAATTTCTCAGGTCATGGTTTGGACCATGACAGCTAGCATTTTTTGCAAAAGCTAAAACTCATTAAACCTTACATTAATATATTTCTTTTGCCCCGGAGTTACCACAACCGGAACGCTTTGATCGGCATATCCGAGAAGTTTCAGTTTAACCGTATAGCTTCCGGGCTGAATGCCGATTAGACTATCGGGAGTAACTTTGTTGGTTGAATTGTTCTCCCAATAAATATCAGCGCCGCTTGGAAATGAGGAGATGTAAATATTAGCGGTTTGCACTGCGGTTTGAGTTTGTGAGGACTGTTGAAACTCAACTATGCCTTCGCGGCAGCTTGTTAGTAGAAGTAACAAGAAAGAAATAATGTAGAGCTTTATTCCGCCGGAGGCGGACGAGAGCTGAATTATCTTCTTCATAAGGCGAATGAAATAAAATTTAATTTTAGAGGTCTCGCTTCTAACGGCGAGAAGATTCATTTTCATGTCTCACCAGAATACCCTCGGCAATATTCTGATGAAACATGAGAACAACAATCCATTTTTTAGTCACTACCGGATTATGCGGTAGACCTTAAAAGGAAAGTGATTAATGCGGTCGGGTGGAAAAGCTGGTTGGGCAATTTTACTTCAATAAAATCATCTTTTTCGTTCGCATATATTCGGATGTCTTCATTTGATAAAAGTATATTCCACTTGGAAGATTAACCCCGTCAAATTTTATTGAATAATTTCCCGCGATTTTCGTTTCACTGATCAAGGTTTTTATTTCTTTACCAAGAACATCGTATATTTTCATTGAAACAAAACCAGATCTGGGAACTGAATAATTTATAGTCGTTGATGGGTTAAACGGATTGGGATAATTCTGCTCGAGACCAAATTCAGTAGGCAAGTTAACGGAAGATTCAACATCAGTTACCGTCTTTATTTGATGAATGTAAACGTATGGAGAGTCAACTAGATAACCTCTGTGTTTTATTGCAGCAATGTTGTAACTATTTAAGACTTTTTCTTGTCTTAGTGAATGTATAATTAAAGAATCATTCCGTATTTGTGCTAAAAAACTATTATCCTCGCTAAAAGAATAATTGTACCCGAGTTTAGGAATTACTAAGGTCTTTCCAGTGAAATCTTTTGTTGAAGAATCAAAGCTCTCTTTGAACAGATCCCCATTTTCAATATAAAAAATGTTGTTGTTATGATACCGGTAGTTAGTGAAATCAGGAAAAGTTATATGAGCCCCTTTAGGTCTAAGACGTTTTATCATCGTCAACTTGCTGTCACTGTATGAACACAAGTATAAGAAGTTAGAAATATCTTCAACGTACAGATATAAATCATCTTTCAAATGATGGATTTCGGCCGGTCCACTAAACTCGGAGTTGCCTCCGTAATCAACAATTATTTTATTACTCAATGTTATATTTTCTGGTATTGAAAGGTCCTCGAGGTAATATGTGTAATGACGATAATCTTTCCCTCTTGCAACTACAAAACTTTTGCCTTCAATTTGTCCTGCATGATGAGTCAAAGACAATCCGTTTATGTTTTCGAGCGCGGCGAGAGAATCATTTTTTAGGAATATTGCCGCTCTTCTTTCTCCCATAAAAATAAAACTCCCTTCCAAAGTGTATTCAACATGAAGTTTATAGTAGTAAGGTGATAACGGATCATAACCGGGATGATCTGCAACTAACTGGCGCATGGATTTATCAGCTAAATTGTATAGATAAAGATAAGTCGAGGGATAGTAAGTATTCTCATCAACAGAACTAACTAACAGATAAGCAGTTGAAACTGGTCTCAACACTTTAGAACAATAGTACTTTAGATAGCCACCAAGATAGCTTGTATCTGTCCACTGCCAAAGCGTATCGCTGAAATCGATTTCCGGTTTCGTAAAATTAATTCTTAGAAGATTACCTGTAGTTGTAGTTTGTTGGGCATAGCAGATAGGCCAAATAGAAAATATGATCGAGAAAAAAATAATAGCTAAATTTTTATTCCAACATTTTGGCAACAATCGTTCGACGAAAATATTAATTGTTGGCTTTATCCGGATGCGGCCGCAAAATGAATTGAGAGAGAAACACTTAAAAATTATTTTCCCCACGACATTACCTTTTGATACTGCAAGAATTTAAGCTAAAAACGCCTTTAAATCAATGCGGTTTTGAATTCAAAAGGCTAAATGAAAACATTCCGGCAGCCCAGCTTGCCCGGCGAAGTTCCGATTCTTTCGGAACGCAGACGGGAGCAACAATGCCGAATAGTTACAACTACTTTTCATTTACCTGTCCCGCAGTCCGCCGCGGCGGATTTTGCGGGATTGCGGGATCCTTTTTTAAGCGGTTAGCTGTAATTTCAGTGTTGATAAAAAATAAAATTAATCATATACTTGTATTGCGATTGTAATTACATAGTATTTGAGGAAACAAAATGAATAAATCAGCAACAATACAAGCTAGAATTGATCCGAGCGTAAAAAATAAAGCCCAGAAAATTCTTAATAAACTTAACATTTCAATGTCGGAAGCCATTGCCATTTTCTTGACACAGGTTTCTTTGACTAAAGGAATACCTTTTGAGATAAAGATTCCCAATGAATTAACCGAAGAAACATTGCGCAAATCTGAAAATGGCGAAGAACTCCATGAAGTATCAAATATAAATCAACTTTTCAAGGAACTTAATAGTTGAGGTTAATTTACTCTTCTCAATTCAAAAAGGACTTCAAAAGAATCCAGAATCAAGGAAAGAATATCACTCAACTTGAAATCGTAATAGAAACTCTTCTAAAGAAACAACTATTAGGACCCAAATACCGTGATCACAAACTTGTCGGCAAATGGAAAAACCATCGTGATTGCCATATTGAACCAGATTGGTTACTAATTTATCGCCTCACAGAAGAAGCATTATTTTTAGAAAGAACAGGATCACACGTTGAACTTTTCAAATAATTATTACAATTAACGACCTTGCCGCTAACCGGCAGCCAAGCCTGCCCCGCAGTTTTGTTGCGGGGAACAAGAATGCCGAACAGAAGCAACTACCTTTTATTTATAAAAATGTTTCTTAGAATTCAGGGCGTGAGATATAATACTTAACTATCACATTCCCGTTTTATTAAATAAATATTTCATCATTGAATAAAATTTTCTTTTCTATCTCACGCCCTAAACTACCTTAAAGAGCAACTTAGTTTTATATACACAGCTTTATTATTACACAAATGCCGCACTGTAAAACAGTTTACCCCCGCGCTTTTTACGCATAGGCGTCAACTTAATTTCAGAAGTTTTTGACAAAAGTTGATCCTATCGCTGCGGGTTTCATAAATACAATAGTAACTTATTTGATCAAAAAGAAAATC
>JAJYMU010000170.1 GCA_021786655.1 Bacteroidota bacterium | reverse complement strand
CCATCAATTGCGCCAACGAGTAAGCTATAAACAAATGCCCTATGAACGATAAACCAAAAGTCTTAACCGGATTAAATCCTTTTTTTAATTCTTCTTCTGTTTTATCTACTGCATCCATCCAAGTTCTGCCTAAAACATTCGGACTATACCATAACCCGCCAATCCCCATCGAAACAACCCCGCAAACCAAAACCGCCCAATAGTTAACTTGAAGTATTACAGGCATTTAATATTCTCCCTTGGTTAAATAAATTTATTCTTCTTTATAAATTTTTATTTCGGGTTTGCCGTCGCTTAGATGATAGCCGCGGAACATTCCCGCTGTGTTAAACGGCATTGCAAAATTTCCGTTTTTATCGATTGCGATTATTCCGCCGTCGCCGCCAAGCTGCGGAAGCTTTTTCATTATAACTTCATCGGCGGCTTCCTTGAGAGATAAATTTTTGTAAGCCATCAAATCGGAAATGTCGCGCGCGACGCTCAAACGAATAAAATATTCTCCCCATCCAGTACCGGAGACCGCACACGTGTTATTGTTGGCATACGTTCCGGCGCCGATGATTGGTGAATCTCCGACGCGGCTAAATTTTTTCATCATCATTCCGCCAGTTGACGTTCCCGCAGCAAGATTTCCATCTTTATCGAGCGCAACGCAACCAACTGTTCCGTGTTTATCGTCGTTAGATTTCTTTTTCAATCCTTCTTTCATCTTCAAATACTGGTAGTATCTTTCTTTAACAATAAAGTAGCTGTTATCAACAAGCTCAACGCCGTTTTGCTTTGCAAATTCTTCCGCTCCGTCGCTGATCATTAACACATGAGGCGATTTTTCCATTACCAATCGCGCGAGTGAGATCGGATTTTTAATGTGCTTTACTCCCGCAACAGCTCCGGCCATTAAAGTTTTTCCATCCATTATCGATGCATCCAATTCAGCTTCGCCTTTCTCGGTGAGTACCGCGCCTTTACCCGCATTGAAGAGAGGCGAGTTTTCCATAATGTTTATTACCTTTTCAACGGCATCGAGACTTTTGCCTCCGTTCTCCAAAATTTTGTAACCGGTTTCCAATGCTTCGGTAAGTTTAGAAACGTATGCGGCTTCCTTTTCCAGTGTCATATTTTTTTTCAGAATTGTTCCGGCGCCGCCGTGAATTACCAAACCAAATTTTTGCGATTGTGAAAAGGCGGATTGAGAAAGGAAAGTCAAGACAAGAAATAACTTTACGATGAGATTGAATCTCTTGAATACACACACCATTTTAACTTCGTCCTTACTAATTGCAACTGAAATTATCTTCTCAAATGATAAAAAGCAATCTTTGGGGGACGGTATTTATCTTGAAAATAAATCACGCTTAAATGAATTTATGACTATGAAATTGTCGCAAACATGATTTAAATTTGTTTCAACTATATCATTAATCAAATTTGCCGGAGAGGTAAAATGAGAATTGCTAATCGAACGTTGAAAACTATTATGCTGTTTTCGCTGATGCCGCTGTTTGTTTTTGCACAAAGTAAAAAATCCAAAGCCGACCAGTATGAATTTAAAATGGTTTATGAATTAAAAACCACGCCGGTTAAGAACCAGGCCAAGACCGGAACGTGCTGGTCATTTGCTACAACCTCTTTCGTTGAGACGGAATTAATGCGCATGGGAAAAGGAGAACACATACTTTCGCCAATGTTCAACGTGCGTTATGCTTATCCGCCGAAAGCGGAAAATTACATTCGCTACAACGGACTAACTAATTTCGGAATGGGCGGACAAGCGCACGATGTTATGAATATAATCAGAGAATACGGATTCGTTCCGGAAGAAGTTTATTCCGGTAAACAAATTGGCGAAGAAGATTATAATCACGGTGAAATGGATGCCGTGTTAAAAGCAATTGTTGACGCCGTGAACAAAGATAAAGGCGGAAAAATTACGCCGGCTTGGCAAAAGGTTTTCGAATCAGCGCTAAATATTTATCTCGGTGTTCCGCCAAAAGAATTTACCTATCAAGGAAAAACTTACACGCCAAAAAGTTTTGTCGAAGAGATGGGATTCAATCCTGATGACTATATTGAACTGACCTCGTTCACACACCATCCATTCTATAAACAATTTGATCTTGAGGTACCCGATAACTGGAGTAAAGGATTATACTACAACGTCCCGATCGATGACATAATGAAAATTATGGACAATGCGCTGGAGAAAGGTTACTCTGTCGCGTGGGACGGAGATGTAAGCGAAAAAGGTTTCAGCCGCAAAAAGGGAATTGCGATTGTGCCCGCCGCGGATGAAGCAACAGACGATTCAAAGAAGGACGAAGAAGATGCCGATCAGCCGGTAAAGGAAAAAGTTGTAACGCAGGAAATGCGGCAAGATACTTTTGATAACCGCACAACAACCGACGATCACTTGATGCACATCACCGGCTTGGCTCAAGATCAGAACGGCGACAAATTTTATTACACAAAGAATTCATGGGGCATCAAAGACAAAAAATACGACGGCTACTGGTATATGTCGGTGCCGTACGTTCGATTGAAAACAATTGCCATCATGGTTCACAAAGATGCGATACCGGCAGAGATCAAAGAAAAATTGAGAATTGAGCTTGCCCCGACGAAGGCGGGGAATTGAGAATTTAGAATTAGGGCTATTTGTTAAATTGTTTCAGATGATGATTAAGGTGGGTGAAGATTAATCTTCCCCACTGTTTTTTATTCATATATCCGAATGCGGGATGGCGTAATTTTTTGCTGGCGGGAAAAGCTTCGTCAAATTCTTTGACCTTGTTTATAAGCAGATTTTTATCATTCTCAAAATCTTTCGGTTTTGTTCCGCCGACACCTTGTTTCAATTCTTTTACCGTTTCCACTTTCCCCTTCGGTGCAGGCAGACCCAATAAAATCAATTGTTTCATCACTGTTTCCAAAAACTTATTTCCAACATATTCCGTTTTTATTTCACCCAGACTCATCCTTACCTGATCCGACAAATGGCAGATCATTTCGCCGACATTCATCTTTCCCCAAAGCGGTTTGTCTTCTGCGGATAAATTTTCTATTCGAGCTATAACTTCATCTCTGTGTGCTGCTTCTAAAATGTTCTTCATCTGTTTTCTCTTGCCGTTAATTACTTTATAAGTTTTTTCATCTTCTCAATTTCATCGCGGAGATTTGCGGCGCGTTCAAATTCCAAATCCTTCGCCGCCGTGAGCATTTCTTCAGTCATCTGTTCAAGCAGCTCTTTGCGCTGATCGTTCGTCATAAATTTTATAACCGGCTCGGCAACTTTAAGAAATGCGGATTCTTCTTTTTCGTAATCTCTTTTTCGCACATCGGCAATAGAAGTTGACGACATGATTTCTTCGACGCTCTTGAAAATCGTAGTCGGCGTAATGTTGTGTTGTTTATTATACTCAGCCTGCAGTTTGCGGCGCCGGTTGGTTTCTTCTATTGTCTTCCGCATCGACTCGGTGATTTTATCGGCATACATGATAACTTTACCGTTCACGTTACGCGCGGTACGTCCAGCTGTCTGCATAAGCGATCTTTCGCTGCGCAGAAATCCTTCTTTATCCGCATCAATGATTGCCACAAGTGAAACTTCCGGCAGATCCAAACCTTCCCGCAGCAAATTCACGCCGACAAGCACATCAAAATCACCGATGCGAAGATCGCGGATAATCTCAACACGCTCGAGCGCATCAACTTCACTGTGAATGTAGCGGACTTTTATTTTCAGCTTGTCGAGATAATCGCTCAAGTCTTCCGCCATTTTTTTTGTAAGGGTCGTAACGAGTATTCGCTCTTTCAATTCGACACGTTTTCTTATTTCGCCGATCAGATTATCAATCTGTCCTTTCACCGGACGAATTTCAATCCCCGGATCAAGCAGGCCTGTCGGACGAATAACCTGCTCAACAAAAACACCTTGGCTTTTTTCGAGCTCATAATTTGCCGGCGTTGCGCTGACATAGATTACCTGATTGGTCAAAACATCATACTCTTCAAATTTGAGCGGACGGTTATCAAGTGCTGATGGAAGACGAAATCCGTATTCAACTAAAACTTCTTTGCGGGAGCGATCACCGTTATACATGCCGCGTATCTGCGGAAGAGTCACGTGAGACTCATCTATTATCAATAGAAAATCTTTCGGGAAATAATCAAACAGGCAATAAGGGCGTGAACCCGGCGCGCGTCCATCCATGTGACGCGAATAATTTTCTATGCCCGAACAGTATCCAATCTCGCGCATCATTTCAATATCAAACTTCGTACGTTGCTCGAGTCGTTGCGCTTCAACATATTTTTCTTGCGACCAAAAATATTTTAAGCGCTCTCTCAGCTCCTCTTCGATAGTTTGAATTCCTCGGTTTACCTGTTCTTTCGTTGTAACAAAATATTTTGCAGGATAGATTGCCGATGTTTCGACCTCTTGAATTACATCGCCGGTTATCGAATCAATTATCGAGAGTCGCTCGATTTCATCGCCCCAAAATTCGACTCGTATCGCCTCTTCGTACTGGTATGCCGGTATAATTTCGACGACGTCGCCGCGCGCACGGAATGTTCCGCGCGTAAAATCTGCGTCGTTGCGCGTGTAATAAATGTCTATCAAGCTGCGCAAAAGTTTTTTGCGCTCAATCGTCTGCCCTTTTCGCAAAAACATAATTTGGCGCGCGTACTCATCCGGTGCGCCGATACCGTAAATACAACTTACGCTGGCAACTATAATTACATCGTTCCGACCCTCTATCAGCGAAGTTGTTGCTTTCAAACGTAAGCGGTCAATTTCTTCGTTCACTGAAAAATCTTTTTCAATGTAGAGATCGCGCTTAACAACGTACGCTTCCGGCTGGTAGTAATCATAATAGCTGATAAAAAATTCGACTGCATTGTTCGGGAAGAACGATTTGAATTCGGAATAGAGCTGCGCCGCAAGAGTTTTATTGTGAGAAATTATCAGCGTCGGACGGTTGTACTCTTTTATGATATTGCTCATCGTGTACGTTTTGCCGCTGCCTGTTACGCCAAGCAGAACCTGGTGTTTGTCGCCGCGCTTTAATCCTTCAAGCAATTCGGCAATTGCCTTCGGCTGATCGCCGGCTGGCTGATAATTAGAAACTAATTCGAATTTGTTCATGTTGTCTTTAAAGTAGTGCCGTGAATATATGAAATCATTTTTTTATCTAAACAAAAACCACCGATAAAAAAATTCCGATTAATTTTCCTTAGAGAAAAGCGGCAAAAAATATTAATTTTACCAAATGAATTTCCTCGCCGCAAGCAGCGAGGTATCAAAAAAACAAATTTTATCATATTCGCCGCAAAGCGGCGGGGAATTTACCCACCTTCTCGTCCGCCGAAGCCCAGCTTCGTCGGGCGAAGGCGGATTAAAAGAAGTTTCTTAAGCGGGAAGAACCTTGACAATTTTAGAAACACAAGAACAGATCGTTAAAGAGTTCGAGCAGTTCGTCGAATGGGAAGACAAATACAAACGAATCATCGATCTTGGTCGGCAGATGCCTGCGATTAATGAATTGTATCGAACTGACAAATACAAATTGAGCGGATGCCAATCCCAACTTTGGATAAATGCCAAGCTTGAAGACAATAAAATATTTTTTGAAGCCGACAGTGATGCGGCAATCGTAAAGGGTTTGATTGCGCTGTTGATAAACGTTTATTCCGGTCACGCGCCGGAAGAAATACTTTCCTCGCCGCCGGAGTTTGTTAAAAAAATCGGCATTGATAATCATCTTTCTCCCACACGCAAGAACGGATTAAGCGCAATGATGAAACAAATTCAAATGTATGCAGTGGCGTTTAAGACTGTTTTAGATAAATCGAAGTCGGTTTAATAAAAAAATAAAACTCGCATTTTTTGGTGGGCATTGCTATGAAACGTCTCTTCTCAAGTTTTTTTATAATGATTTTTGTTATATCAAGTTTTTGCAAAGCACAATATCCTCCCGCAAAAGAAATAAATACTTATGCAGTCAGTTCATTAGATTCCCTCCTATTAGAATCTATTTCATCAAAAAGAATAACTCTTTTAGCAGATAATTATCACGGACATTTTTCGTACGAGAATCTCGTAGCACACTTTTTAAATTTCTGGCTTGATTCCAGAACTAATAATAAGTCAGATAATAAAATTGCAAGTAAACTTGTTCTTTTTTTAGAAGTTGATTCAGTCTATATGCATCACATAAACAAAGTAATAAAAAGCGGTAATGTAAACGACTTTATCAAATATAATATAGAACAGGTAATAGAATATGGCGGATGGGAGAAATGCACAGTAGATAGAATACATTTTATATTGGAGTTAGGTTCAATTGTTAATAGAATTAAAAATATTAATTCTCGCACAAAGACATTAAATATTGACCTACAAATTGTAAGTGCTGAATCGGTTCCTCCTCCCGATTCAAGCTACACAAATATACCTTACGAAAGATTTCTATGGTTTGTCAAAGAAAGAGATAAACTCAGTTCGAAAAATATCTGTTTCTTTTTAGAACGTAATCCGGATTATAAAGCGCTAATATTTTATGGCGGTGCACATCTTATTAGATATGAATTTGATAAAAGACCATTTTCCCCAGTTCCCCTTGCAAAACCGGTTAAAGATTTTTTCTTGACTCACTATCTTGATCAATATTTTGGGCGGCAGCAAGTCTCTGCTTTTAGCACTGCGAGTTCTTCTCAAGAAATAGGATCTAATAAGCAAATCAAAATTATTGAATATGAACCTAAAGATTACTCTGTTGATTTTAATGTCTGCTACAAAATAATTCCCACAAATCCTTTCCCAATTTATTTTTTAAAAAATAGAACCGTGTTAAAATCAATTATAGAACTAGTGCAGGAATATAAACAAAAAATTGGGCATCTTGATTTTAGTTCTATACAGCAACCCGATGTGATTTATTCAAAAAAAATTGATTATGCTTTGTATGTTGCCTTTACAAGAATATTTTTTAATCAAGTTAAAAGATCATCTCTTTATTTAAATCCTCTCCTTAAAAATAAAATTGATTCTCTTGCTTACTATCCTTTGCATGCAAAAGACCAAGATTGGGCGTTTAATAATACATTCAGGATAAGTCAAGAATTGGTTGATAATTTCGACTTCATTAGTGACATAGAAAAAATGAACGACTGGATTATCCCAAAATATAAATTTGTAGATTCCCTGCTTTATTACCAATCATTGAAATCAATAATTTATAATTTGCCTCCAGATACAACCGACGAGGTTTTTCAAAATGAAATAAAAAATTCTAGTCTGGTTAATACGTTAACAAATTTTGAAAAAGATCAAATAGCTAAACGAATAAACGAGTTGAAAATATATACTGCAATAAATGCGTTGTGGGTCAATGACGATGCAGAGAATAAAAAATATTTTCAATACTTATCCGAAAAGACCGGTTGTAACTTTGGAAGCCGTGAAGAATGGTTTGATTGGTGGATGAAAAGATATAGATAATCTCTCACGGCATGTTTTATGGTCAAACAAAAATGGTTTTGGCGCAATGATGAAACAGATTCAGATGTATGCGGTAGCGTTCAAGGCATTAAACGTGAAACGTGAAAAGTGAAATCCGT
>JAJYMU010000007.1 GCA_021786655.1 Bacteroidota bacterium | reverse complement strand
ACTCCCAATTCTGTTTATAAAAAGGAAACTGAGCTCCCGTTCAGTTTCAAGCTGAGTAATAATTATCCGAATCCGTTCAACCCTTCAACAACTATCAATTATGAAATTCCTAGAGCAAGCAACGTTAGGATAGAAATTTTTAATTCGCTCGGTCAGCTCGTTAAGGTTCTTACGGATTCATTTCATCAAGCCGGTAAATATTCTTCAATTTGGAACGGAGATGATTCATCAGGCAGTCTCGTTGCGAGTGGCGTTTACTTTTACAGAATGAGCGCGGAAGGATTTACGCTCGTAAAGAAAATGGTGTTAATGAAGTAATTCTGGAATAGTAGCGGCACAAAGTCGGTCAGTGACAAATAGAAGCGTCTCAATACGGAAATCCTTTTAGTGTCGTCTATAGAGCGCGTTATTAAGATGGCCTTAAGCGCAAACCAAAATTCAATCGTCCGCAATTTATTATGAAACGAAATTATACATTCTTCACCCTGCTTTTCATTTTAGCGATCAACGTATGTAACGCGCAAAGTGTTTCCGTAAACAACGGTTGGCTTTACATAAACGGAAACAAATTTTTTGTGAAAGGAATTGGATACGAAACGCACACACGTCCCGGGCAAGTGCCGTGGGTTTACAGTTTCAATCCAGACTTAATCAGGTTCGATTTGCAGAGGATCAAAAATGCCGGGTTCAACACTATCCGGACATGGGGCGCATTAACAGAGGAAGAACTGAAACTCGTTGATGAATCCGGTTTGAAAATTTTATTCGGCATCTGGATCGACCCGGCAGGAAAGTTTGGGGATGCATCGTTTAGAACATCTGCAATAAACCAAGTAAACAGCGTATTGAATTATTCATCGAAATATAATTGCGTGATCGGTTATCTAATAATGAACGAACCGCAAGTGGAAAATATTTACAATGCCGGCGCACAGAATCTTTTATCGCTCTGGCAATCTGTAATTGATTTGATTCATCAGAAGCACCCGCACGTTCCGGTTTCATTTTCAAATACGATTGTCGGCGATTACATCAACATGGATTATTTTGATTTCGCGGGTTACAACGCTTACATATATGGTCCCTCAACGATAACCGGTTCACACGGGTATGGAGGATTTTTGAAGTATCTTAAAAACAACCGAGCAAGTAGAAATCCATTAATAATCACCGAGTTCGGTTTGTCCGTTTCTCCGCCAATAATTTCAACTTCGGATTACACCTACGGAGGAAATACAATTGAGAAACAAATGAACGGCGATTTGTACATGTACCGCTCACTCATTGACGCAGGCGCTCAAGGCGGATGTGTTTTTCAGTATCACGATGGATGGTGGAAAGGCGATCATCCGCTTACACATGATCCAAATCCGGAAGAATGGTTTGGATTAATCGAGTTCGCAAACCAAAACGATATTTACGGAACACCGCGCCCGGTCTGGTCTGCCTTTGAAAAATATAACAAAGCAATAATCACCGATCCGAAAAACGAAGAAATTTACAACAGTACTGTGCCAATCGAGATTTTTACTACCGACGATGTAGCTTCATTTTCTGTTTCGATAAACGGCAGCGTTCTCGAAAATCAAAACGTTTACAATAATTATTACAGCGGTTCTCTTCAGCTAAATCTTAGCGAAGATGTCAAAGATGTAAAGCTGAATTTTAGTTTTTTCAATCAAGCTGGGGATACGCTTAAATCCGAAACCATTTCTATTCTTTGCACGAAGAATCAAATTCAACTGCCGGAAATTACAATGCAAATCGCTCCGTCGTACTTGAATCTCGGCGGCAGAAATTATTTGATAATGCAAGTGACTTCCAATCCGGCGTTCACGATTGATGACAACAAAATTAAATACTCATCTCATCCCCATATTGGATTTGACGGCGGCACATCAAAGTCACAGATACTTACATCGGCTAGCGGCAAATATTTTGCGCAAGATTATTTTGATATTCCGGCAGATACCAAAGTTGCAACGTTTGGGGCGGGTATCACAATTCGACATGGAAATTTTACGAAGAGAATTTTCACTCAGAAGATTTTAACCTATGGGACTTGGGCAAATTCAATTAAGGCCGGAGATGTAATCACTGACGTTGCCGAGGATAAGAATGCGAGTGGCGAATTCAAACCGGAATTTTCTTTGCAGCAGAATTATCCAAATCCTTTCAACCCGGAAACAGTTATCAGCTACCGGCTATCTACTGCAAGTTTTATCACTCTAAAAGTTTATGACGAGCTCGGGAATGAAGTTGCAACACTTGTAAACAAGTATCAGCAAGCAGGCAGCCATAATTCTAAATTCTCACTAAATAATTATCGCTTAAGCTCCGGAGTTTATTTTTACCGCCTTACGACCGGCAACTATTCCGAAACTAAAAAAATGACTTTATTAAAATAAGTTCAGCGTTTAGTTGCCGCCGCCTTTATCACTCTATCTCAATTTCACTTTGCAGTTTCAAATCACTTGATGAACCGCCGATCATAATTTTGTACTTGCCCGGATCAACTTTCCATCCGTGAATCTTCTCGTCGTAGTACGCAAAGTCCTCACGTTTCAGATTCAGCTTTATCATTGTCGATTGTCCGGCTTTCAAGTCAACTTTCATAAAATTTTTCAATTCTTTTACCGCGCGCTCAATAGTTGGATTAACTTGACTCACGTAAACTTGTGCAACTTCAGCGCCGTTTACCTTTCCCGAGTTGGTCACGGCAAAGGTCAATTCAAAATTGCCGCCGGCATTTTTTTCGACTTTTAAGTTTGAGAAATCAAAAGTTGTGTAGGACAACCCAAAGCCGAACGGGAACAACGGCTCAATTTTATTTTTGTCAAAGTGTCGGTAACCGACAAAAATGCCGTCGTCATAAACCGTAACGCTGTCTTTCTGCTTGTAAGTTTTATAAGCGGAACAATCTTCCCAGCTTTTCGGAAAGGTTATCGGAAGTTTTCCCGAAGGATTGCAATTGCCCAACAACACATCGGCAATCGCGTTGCCGCCTTCAACGCCGGGAAACCACGCTTCAACAATTCCTTTTACTTTATTGATCCATTCATTCATCAATATCGGCGAGCCGTTTTGCAAGACAACGACTGTATTAGGATTTGCTTCCGCAATTTTTTGAATCAATTCATCTTGGTTATTCGGTAATGATAGGTTATCGCGGTCACGTCCTTCGGATTCATAATTTTGCGAGGTACCGGCGAAAACAAGTGCAACGTCGGAACTCTTGGCAGCGTTCACAGCTTCAGCCATTAAATCTTCCCCCGGAAGTTTCCAACCAAGAATTGCAATTGCATCGCCGCCGAATTCGTAGTACTCAAGTCTAATTTTGTAAGTTTTTCCTTCCGTCATTTCAACTTCAGCAGAAGTTGCTGTAAGTGCATGATCGGTCCAATCATTAATTACAAGTTTGCCGTCAATATACAATCTAACACCGTCGTCGCTTGATGTGGACAATGTGAATTTGCCGGTTGCGGGTGCTTTAATAACGCCGGTCCATCTAACCGAAAAATTATCTTCGCCGATTTCTTTTGCTGGAGAACCTCCGCCCCACCAGAAATTAATTTGTTTATCAACGCGCGTTAACGCCGGCGAGCCGCTAAGTTCTTTGTTATTAAAATAATTGCCGGCCAGCCCCGGCTCTTTCAAAGTTTCATCCGTGAATAAATATTTTGCATCAATCGGGCGCTCATCGCCTTCCAGTCTTACACCGGCGGCAAAATTAATTTTGATTTTACCGCCAAGTTTGTTTTTCAATCCTTGCAGCGCACTAACCGGATCGATTGGCGTAACCATTGCGCTTCCGCCGCCGCCCGTGCGCGCAATCTCGGCGTTCGGTCCAATCACTGCAATAGATTTTATTTTTTCAGTCTGAAGCGGTAAAACGTTTTGATTATTCTTAAGCAACACGATGGATTCGCGTGAAGTTTCGTAAGCAACTTTTCTGTTTTCTGCCGAGTTGATTAACGAAGGATATTCTTTCCTTTCGTGATCGAACAAACCAAGTTTGAAAATTACTCCGAGTATTCTGCTTACCTTGTCATCAATTTTTGATTCCGGAACAGTTCCGTTTTTCACTGCATCGAGAAGAGTCTTTGGGTTAAGATATTTTCCCTCAGGCATTTCAAGGTCCAAACCGCTGTTTGCAGTTGGAACGGTTGAGTGAACTGCGCCCCAATCACTCATCACCAATCCCTTGAAGCCCCAATCTTTTTTAAGCTTATCAAGTAATAGATAATCGTTCTCGCTGCAGTAAGCTCCGTTAACTTTGTTGTATGCCGACATGACACAAAGAACTCCTGCTTCTTCAACCGCAGCTTTGAAATGGGGAAAATAAATTTCGTTCAGTGCTCTTTCGCTCACGATCGTATTTACGAAATCGCGTTCATGTTCTTGATTGTTCGCCGCGTAATGTTTTACTGTTGCCGCAACGCCCTCATTTTGAACACCTTTGATGTAACCAACTGCTATGCGAGAGGTTAGAAACGGATCTTCTCCAAAGCTTTCAAAATTCCTTCCCCCTTGCGGAATGCGGGCAATGTTTACGCAAGGACCAAGGATCACATCTCTTCCGTGTCCCTTAACTTCTCGACCGATTGCACTGCCTACTTTTCCAATTTGTTTTGGGTCCCATGTTGCAACCATTGCAATTCCTACGGGAAATGCCGTTGATTCATTCCAACGCACGCCGACTGGTCCGTCGCTCATGCGCAGTTCAGGAATACCAAGACGCACATTCGGTTTGGTCGCGAAGCCCGTTCCGCCGAGGAGATCAATTTTCTCTTCGAGCGTCATTCGTTTCAGCAAATCCGCCACTCTTTCCTCCGCAGAAAGTTTAGAATTTTTGTAAGGAAGGTTTTCCTGAGCAATCAAACATGAAGCAAGAGACAAAATAATCACTACTAAAAAACTTTTCATGACTTCTCCTTTTGAAACGCAAAATGTTTTTACTGTTATAAACCAAGCGCTTTTAAATATCCCGAATTAATGGTGCAGTTTTTGAATTTTATGTTCTCAAGTAAATCGGCAAATGCTTTTTTCACAATTTCCGGGGCCGGTTTGGATTTTCTAATTTCTTCAAAATTTTTGCGCGGTGCTTCGGCAAATTTTATTATTTCATCCCACTCTTTGGTTTTGGGAAACGAGACCATTCCGCGTGTGGAATCCATTTTTTTGTACGGCCAGAAACACCAGCCGATATTATTTTTTTCCAAAAGTGTTCTGAAAGAATTTATCCACTCATCCTCATTTTCACCGGATTCACCTAGCCACAGCGGGACATTGTATTTGTTGGCGTAATCAACATACTCTTGAATTTCTTTCTGTTCAGGCGGCATCCAGTATTTATGAAAAGTGTAAACCACATTTTTATCGAACGGCGGACCAAAGACTTTGAAGTTTGTATCCCACTGAGCACCGCCTAGAAAAACAATATGATTCTTGTCGATGT
Source organism: Bacteroidota bacterium (assembly GCA_021786655.1). GTDB lineage: Bacteria > Bacteroidota > Ignavibacteria > Ignavibacteriales > Melioribacteraceae > Fen-1258. The sequence continues at coordinate 2,268 of JAJYMU010000007.1, read as the reverse complement.
TTCGAATCGCCGAAACAATTTTTTTGTACAACGGCTCGAGAAGTTTGTTTAACTCTTCTTTGTTCTCGTAAAAATGCGGAATAGGTTCATTGAGCAAATCATAACCGATGACGATCTTTTCGTCTTTGTATCTCTCCGCAATTTTTTTCCACAACTCAATTGTTGTGTTCTGTGCGTCTTTGTTTTCGAATAAGAAAGGATAACTCCAGCTGTCATCGATATTATCGCCGGTCTGTCCGCCGGGCGCGGCATGCATATCAAGCACAACGTACAAATTTTCTTCGCGGCACCATTTAATTATGTCATCAAGGCGTTTGAATCCCTCTTCCAAAAATATTTCGGGATGATCTTCCACCAAGAAAAATTTAAAATTGAACGGGACCCGGATATGATTCAATCCGGTGCTTTTAATAAAATGAATATCTTCCTTTGTGATGTAGTTGTCACGGAACGCATTCCAAAATTTCCTTGCATCATCGGCGCCGATTAATTCCTTAACGACATCATCGATTAATCGGAACGAATTGACATCTTTGAAGTGAAACATGTAGCCTTCGGGATTCAGCCAATTCCCGATATTGATTCCCCTGAGCAGTAAAACTTTTCCGTCTGCATCTACAATATTTTTTCCGTCACAGCGTACAAAATTTTTATTCTGCGCATCGGCAGTAGCGAATAACGTTAACAATAAAAAAATTATGTTGCTAAAAACTTTCATCATTGCCTCCAAAAAATTTAGTGCCGACAATTCGGCATGCTCTGTGAGCTGCAAAATGAAACCTTATATTTTAGTAACTTAGTCCGAATCCGTATGGAAAAAGCGGATCATATTTAGCATCGCCAACGTTGATCGGAATTTGATCCATGCTTTTAGGCCACGAGTGGGAAAGTTTTCCAGTCGGTTTATAATTACCGAAGAGAACGTCAGCTACGCCCTGTCCTTCTGTACCCGGCAGCCATGCCGCAATAAATGCTTTGCTCTCATTCAATGCCGGTTCAATCAACATTGGTCTGCCGGAAACAAGAAGCGTAACGATCGGGACGCCGGATGATTTTACTTTTGCAATTGCGTCAAGATCTTCCTTATCCAAACTCAAATCATCTTTGTCGCCGAACATTTCAGCGTACGGTTTCTCGCCAATCACAAGAATACAAACATCTGCGCCTTCGGCTCCGCTGCCGTCGAGCGAGTAAGTAACTTTTGTATCCTTCGAAACCGTATTCTTGATTGCATGCAGAATTGTTGTGCCGCCGGAAATAACATTGCCGCTTTTACCTTGCCAAATGATTGTCCAACCGCCGCATTGATTGCCGATGTCATCCGCACTTTTACCTGCAACGTGAATATGTTTTATTTTTTTAGAAAGCGGCAAAACTTTATTGTCATTTTTTAAAAGCACCAATGATTGCCGCACGGCATCGCGTGCTACTTTGCGGTGTTCGGCAGAACCAACCTTTGCAGTCAGTGCTCTGTCGGTCAAAGGATGTTCGAATAAGCCAAGTTCATATTTTACTTTTAAAATTCTGCTAACCGCATCGTCGATCCGGCTCATCGGGACTTTGTTTTCGTTTACAAGTTCTTTTAACGCATTTATGAAATCGACATAATTATTTTTCTGTCCAGGCGCGTTCGGAAGCATAATCATATCAAGACCGGCATTGATAGATTGCTCAACATCTTTTTTGTAATCGTCACCGAGTTGATCGATGGCAGCCCAATCCGAAACGAGAAATCCTTTGAAACCCAATTCACCTTTCAAAACATCTGTGAGAAGATATTTGTTGCCGTGCATCTTCACACCGTTCCAGCTGCTGTAAGAAACCATGATTGATTTAGCGCCGGCTTTTATTGCATCGATGTATCCAGCCATGTGAATTTTTCTAAGTGTTTGTTCATCGCATTCGGTGTTGCCCTGATCTTTTCCGTTTGTCGTTCCCCCGTCGCCCAAATAATGTTTCGCGCAAGCGAGAATAGAAGTTTTGCCGTCAAGATTTTTTCCTTGAAGTCCGCGGATGTAAGCCGCGCCAAGTTTTCCAACCAACTTCGGATCTTCGCCGTAACTTTCGTATGTGCGTCCCCACCTAATATTTCTTGATACAGCGATGCACGGGGCGAAGTCCCAATCAATTCCGGTTCCGGCAATTTCTTCTGCCGTAACTCTTCCAACTTGTTCAACGAGTTTAGGATTATGTGTTGCGCCTAGTCCAATGTTGTGCGGAAAAATAACAGCGCCGTCAACATTGTTGTGCCCGTGAACGGCATCAATT
>JAJYMU010000060.1 GCA_021786655.1 Bacteroidota bacterium | reverse complement strand
AAGCCGATACTTTGCTTTTGTGCTTTTAACAGCCGGGACAATTTTTGCTCAAGTTGATTTGCCAAGACTTAGCCCTAAGGCGAGCGTCTCGCAAACGATTGGATATACTAACATAACAATTGACTACTGCCGTCCGGGTGTTAAGGGAAGAACAATTTGGGGCGGATTGGTTCCCTACAATCAAGTTTGGCGAACCGGCGCAAACGAAGCAACAACAATCCAATTTACAACCGATGTAACCCTTGACGGAAATGAAGTCCCCGCTGGAAAATATTCATTGTTTACAATACCGACTACGGATGCATGGACAGTTGTTCTAAACAAGGTTGATAGACAGTGGGGTGCGTTCACCTACAAACAGGAAGACGATTTGCTGAGATTCACCGTTAAACATGTAAAAGGAAATTTTACTGAACGGCTCCAATTCTCTTTTTCTAATCTAACTGATAATTCGGTTGATGTTTTGATGAACTGGGAAAATCTGCAAATAAGTTTTAAAGCAGAAGTTGACTTAATGAACCAGGTCCACGCAAAAGTTAAAGAAGCAATTGCTTCCAAGCCTGACAATTGGCAGGTTTATGCAGAGAGCGCCAATTATGCCGCAGACAATGAAATGTTTTTGGATGAAGCTTTGCAATGGGCTGACAAAGCAATTTCTCTTGATGGCGCATACTATCCGTATTTTGTTAAGGCGAAAGTTCTTTTCAAGCAGAACCATTTTAAGGAAGCGATGAAAACTCTGGAAAAATGCCGCGATGCGGGGCGCAGCGATAAAAATTATCAATCGTTTGTTGCGCAGGTAGATTTTTTGGAAAGCCAGATAAAATCAAAATTGAAATAGAGAGCAATCGGTTTTTACTACAGATGAAAAAATTTGATATACCGCCACAATACCGTAGCCCGATAATTTCCAGGATAAAAGAATTTCGCAAATCCGATGATCCGCGCAAGAAAGATTTTTCTCCAACGGTTCTAGATTTTGGACCGGTTAAATTTTTGATTGCGCGTCATTTTGGTTTTTGCTACGGCGTTGAAAATGCAATAGAGATTGCATATAAGACTATCGAGGAAAACCCGGGCAAAAGAATTTTTCTTTTGAGTGAAATGATTCATAATCCCCAAGTGAATTTGGATCTCTTGAGCAGAGGGACTCAATTCATTTCCGACAATTATGGGAATCAGCTAATTGATTGGAGCGACATCACCTCAAAGGATATCGTAATAATCCCTGCATTCGGCACCACGATCGAAACGGAAACCATTCTAAAGCAAAAAGGAATAGACATAGTTAAGTTCAACACGACATGTCCGTTTGTTGAAAAAGTCTGGACGCGTTCGAAGGAACTTGGTAAACAGAATTATACAATCATCATCCATGGAAAAGCAAAACACGAAGAAACGCGCGCGACTTTTTCTCATAGCATTCAAAACTCTAAAGCGCTGGTTGTTCGAAATCTGGAAGAAGCAAAATTTTTATCCGGTGTCATTCTGAAAGAAAAATCAGATCGTGACTTCTACGAGTTCTTCGATGGAAAGTTCTCGGCGGGTTTTGATGTTAACCGCGACTTAAAACGAATCGGCGTTGTGAACCAAACGACCATGCTTTCAAGCGAGACCCAAGAGATTGCCGATCTTCTCCGCGAGACAATGATCCAGAAATACGGCAGCGAAAACATAAAAGAACATTTTGCGGACACACACGATACGCTATGCTATGCAACGAATGATAATCAAAGTGCGACACTCGGATTGCTGAAAGAACACGCCGATCTTGCCGTTGTTGTCGGCGGCTATAACAGTTCAAACACATCACACCTAGTCGAACTGCTCGAACAGAGATTTGACACCTACTTTATCTCTGATGCCGAAAAAATAATTTCGGAAAAGTTAATCAGCCATTTTGATCTTGGCTTACACAAAGAAATTGTTACGGAAGAATACCTGCCTGCAAAAGATCAAATCACAATCGCAGTAACAAGCGGCGCCTCGTGCCCGGATTCCATTGTGGATGATGTGCTTAACAAGCTGTTGGCGTTTTATCAGAACGTAAAAAATATTGATTTAGTAATAGCTTCGTTGAGCGGTGTTTAAAACAACAAGCCCGACTTTTATCTTTCAGCCGGGCCCATTGACGTCATTTGAGGCACAAGTTTTTAATTCAGTACAAAGTAATTGTTTTGAATTCTGCTGGTGATCAATCTGAAATATTGATCCGGATTTTCCTTATCGGAAATTTTTATGTCTTTGAACTGGTCGTAGAAATTAAAATATATTGCCGCTAAACCAGCTTTGTATCTTATCGCAAGAGTTGAACCTCTCCGGGATAGGTCGTCAAGCCGGGCAATTATTTTTTTGTAATTCTGTTCAGGGTATCGGTCCTTTAATTCGAGAGTTATGAATATGGACGACTCAACAATTGCCGGCATGTCGTTGTTCAAAGCATACAATGCGCCGTTTAATAGCTTTTCATTGTAAGGTTTTACTTTTTCTGGTTCCTGACCAAACGCAGTTGCAGTAAAAACAAAGATCATATACACAGCAAGCAGTTTAATTGCAAAATTCGATTTCATTTTAGTTCCTTTCTTATTTGTTGAAATGTTATTTGCTCAATTAAAATCAATCTGAGTGCCAGAAGGAACGGAAACGGTTAATTTTGTTTGATAAAATGAGTTAGGAAAACAATTGTATCGAACGGATAAATTTTATTGGTGCGTCTTTAAAGCAGTTCGAGGAAAATGTGAGCAGAAATGTGGCACCCATTTATTGCGGAAAAATCACGTATCCCTTTTTCTGTTGAGACGATTATTAAGCGCTCTTCTGCTTATGCCAAGTAAATCGGCGGCTATGGTTTGGTTTCCGTCGCTCCGCTTCAGAGCTTCCTTTATTAGCAGATCATCGGCTTCATCAAGTGACGGCAGTTGCTCGCCGAATTGAATTTTTTCTTCGGCGGTCTCCGTTTGTTGTTCGGCAAAAAATTCTTTTCCTCTCTCCTTAGGAAAAACTTTTTCTCGAATTGATTCCAGAGACATAATACCGGACGAATGAACGCTGACGGCATCGAAAATGATTCCTTCTAGCTCGCGAATGTTCCCCGGGAAGTTGTAACTGGAAAGGAGCGTGTATATTTCTTTCGGAACAGCCGGTTTCTTTTTGTTAAGCCGCGCCGATGCTTTTTCCAGAAAATGATTTATCAACAGTGGGATATCGCCCTTGCGTTCGCGCAAAGACGGAATATGTATCAAATGTGTCTGTAGCCGGTAGTAAAGATCTTTTCGGAAAGAATTATTGTCGCGCAGCTCTTCAACATTTTTGTTCGTTGCGCAAATGATTCTGACATCGGCAAGTTTTGCCATATCGGAACCGAGCGGATAATATTTTCCTTCTTGAATTAACCGAAGCAGTTTGACTTGGGATTCCAAACTTAAGTCGCCGATTTCATCTAAGAACAATGTTCCTTTCTCCGCCTGCTCGATCAATCCTTTGCGGTCGCTTTCCGCATTTGTAAATGCGCCGCGTTTGTGTCCGAATAAAGTATCCGAAAACAAATTATCATCTACTCCCGCTACGTTCAGCTCAACCATCTCGCCCTTTCTTTTGCTTAGACGGTGAATCGACCGTGCAATTAATTCTTTACCAACTCCCGTTTCGCCGGTAACGAGAACAGGAAGCATCGTTTTCGAAATCGCTTCGATGTATTTAAAAATAGCACGCATCGAATTGCTCTTCGTAATTATTTCCCGAAACGCTTCGGGATTTTCAAGTTTGTCTTTTAGCAGATAGTCTTTCAAACGTTTGTTCTCGTCACGAACGTCACGCAGATCCAATCCGCTTCTGATCGTTGTAACAAGACGCGTTTCATCAACCGGCTTAAGAAGATAATTGAATGCGCCGGCTTTAATGCATTTGACCGCGCTGTCAACATCATTAATCGCCGTAACAACAACAATTGGAACGAATGGATTTCTTTCCACAATCCGCGGAATTAACTCCAGGCCGGTCATGTAAGGCATGTTAACGTCCAATATGATGATTGAAAATTCTTCTTTTTCGAGAAGAGGAAGAACTTCACGGCTGTCCGATAAAGTTTTTATGTTGTTAATCCCGCTTGCGGTCAGCGTCAACTCAGCGCTGAGAAGAAATTGCTGTTCATCGTCAACCAACAGTACGGGAAGAGATGGAAATTCCGCTGCAGCCATTTTTCAATCCTCCGTTAATTAATAGGAAGTTTTATTTTGCAAACCGTTCCTTTGCCTTTTTCACTTTTAATAATCAAATCACCGCCGTGACTTTTAACGATATTGTATGAGATGTACAAACCCAAACCTGTTCCGCCGGTTCCTCTTTTTGTTGTGAAGAATGGATCAAAAATATTTTTGAGATTTTCTTTTTCGATTCCGGCGCCTTCATCTTTGATTTCAATACAAATAAAATTACCGGTTGTGTCAACGCCGAGATCGATTGAGATTCTCTGATTTTTATTTGTGAGTGATTGGCAAGCATTGTTGATAAGATTTATAAGCACCTGTTCCAGCTGTTGGGCGTTTCCTTTTATTGCGGGGAGCTCGGTATTATAATAAACCCAAAAATTATCGGTCGATCTTTTCACTTCGTTTTCGGTTAGAAGAATAGCATTGCTCATCACGCTTTTGAGATCGACCAGCTGATCCAGCTCGCCGGCATCAATGCGCGCAAAGTTGGTAAGACTTTTTGTAATCTTTTGAATTCTAAGAGCGCCCTGAACAATTCCATCCAAAGATTGTTTTACTTTTCCTTTCGCTTTCGAGCTTTGGAATCCCGCCACGGCAAAGTCGTCATGCTGTTGGGAATATTCTCTGAGCACAGGTAGAATATCATCCCAAACTTTTTGAAGAAACCGCGCGTTCAGAAGAACAAAATTGGTAGGATTATTTATTTCATGGGCGATGCCGCTTACCATTGTTCCGAGCGAAACCATTTTGTCGGCTTGAATCAACTGACGACGTTTTGATTCTGTTTCCTCTTCAGCTTCTTTGAGTTCGGTGATGTCGTTTATCAATCCGTCGTACGAAAGCAGCGTGCCCGACGAATCTTTCGAAAGAACAATACTGTTGCGAACCCATCTTAGAGAACCGTCGCGGTGAATGATCCTGTGTTCCATGGGCTTTACTTCAATACCGGCAAGCGCTTTATTGGCTTGATCAAGAACGGCAGCTTTGTCGTCTTCGTGAACCATTCGGTACCAAAGATCGGGATCGGCAAGATAATCTTCCGAAGCATAACCGGTGACGGTAAAACATCCCGGCCCGTGATAAGTCTCAACGGCTTTACCGCCTTCGACCTTTACGGTATAAATATAATCAGTTAAGTATTGGAGGAGTCTGTTATACCGCAATTCGCTTTCGTGCAATGTTATTTTTGAATTAGCCATGGAGCTTTTATAAGAAATTCAATTACTGTAAAAAAAGTTCGAAATGGAAATGATCAAACTAAATCTGCAAGCGAACTGTATTCCGGATCGAACAGGCGGCGATACATCCGCATGGCATATGAATCGGTAGCGCCGGAAATGTTGTCGCATACCATTCGCGCCCGGTCGGATTTTGTTTTTGCTGAACGGATTAATCTATCGTTGAAGTTCGGCAGAAGCTTTCTATCGCCGAGCGATTTTATATAATTTTCTTCAAATAGTTTGAACAGCGATTCAATCATGCTGTTGCCCTTGAACTCAATTTGATGAAGTTGCGACGAACGGAACACAAGATCAACGGCGATCTTCTTGTAAATCTGCGCCTTGTCGAAAATTTCTTTTTCAACAACGAGTATAAATTTGTAACGATTGGTAAGCTTATCCAGAAATGTTTTTCTTTCTTTCAGACCAACTGTGCGCACAAACTCGCCGATCTGCGCGCCGAACTTAGGTTTATAGTTGCCGGACTCAATCCATTCTATAATTTCCTGAACGATCTGCAGTTGCTGGTTAGTCAAATTATTTTGATTTTGCCACCGGATAAGTTTTGGAATGGTAAGAAATCCGCCGGCAATGCTGTCAACCAAATCGTTGATCGCGTACGCAGTATCGTCAGCCCAATCCATTATTTGGCATTCTATGCTTTGAAATTGATTTAGCTTTTCGGGCGACGTAAATATTCGCGGCGTTTTCTTTCCGCCGAAAATAAAATCGATATACTTTGTTTGATCATCGTAGATGAAATGATTTTCCGGATTCTTAAACCGTTTGTATGGCGCCTTGTATTTCAAGATGCCGTCTAGAAATGCGCGCGTTGGATTCATTCCACGATGGTGATCTTCGTGACGATAAAAAATTTCGGTAATTAGACGTAACGTTTGAGCGTTTCCTTCGAAGCCGCCGTATTTTTTCATCAGCTTGTTCAAAATTCTTTCGCCCGCATGTCCGAACGGCGGATGACCGAGATCGTGAGAAAGACAAATTGATTCAACCAAATCCTCATCAATAAAATATTCTTCGTTCAACAAATCTTTTTCTTTCGAAAGAAGAAAACTACAGATCGATCTTCCGATTTGTGCCACTTCAATAGAGTGAGTTAACCGCGTCCGGTAAAAATCATATTCGCCCGGCAAAAAAACTTGTGTCTTGCCCTGAAGACGCCGGAACTCCGATGAATGAATAATTCTATCGCGGTCGATTTGAAACGGTGAACGATAATCGTTTTCGCGCGCGCTCGGTTTCAAGCGTTCAAAATCAAAGTCATTATAAAATTTGTTTTTCATTGTCTCGATTCACATTTTTACGAAGCGGCGTTCTAATTTAAGAAAAAATTGCCTGTCCGACACGGCGGGCGGAAAAGAATAAAGTGGCACATAATCATTCGCATGGACATTCTCTAAATAGCACAACCGGACGGCTGATAATTACAATGCTATTGAATTTTGTAATTACGGCAGTTCAAATTGTCGGCGGATTGATCTCCGGAAGTCTTGCGCTTATTTCCGACGCGCTTCACAATTTCAGCGATGCACTTTCCATTATCATTTCTTACATCGCAATAAAATTGAAAGGGCGGGATAATTCCCACCGTCACACATTCGGTTTGAAGCGCGCGGAAATTCTTGCCGCCGTAGTTAATGCTTCTGTTCTAATTGTGATTTATGGATTCCTTTTTTATGAAGCGTTCAAGCGATTTTATGAACCGGGGAAAATTGAAGCCGGAGTAATGACAGTTGTTGCCGCAATCGGTTTGGTCGCAAATATTGCAGGGACACTTCTTTTGAAACGCGATTCAAAAACAAGCTTGAACATTCGCTCATCTTACATGCATCTTTTGAGCGACTCGGTTTCCTCTGTTGCCGTTATTCTCGGCGGAATTGCAATCGCAGTTTGGAATGTTACTTGGATTGATTCGCTGCTGACCGTACTGATCGGCATTTATATTATGCGCGAATGTTACCTGATACTCGGCGAAGCAATTCATGTGCTGATGGAAGGCGCTCCGCCGGAAATTTCTTTGGAGGATATCAAAAACGAAGTGGAAAAATTTTCTGAGGTTGACGACATTCATCATATTCATCTTTGGATGGTTGGGGACAACGATATTCATCTTGAAGCGCACGTGAACGTGAACGATATGAAAATCAGCCAAAGCGATGCGTTAAGAATGAAAATCGAAAAGATGCTCGAATCAAAATTCGGAATTCATCACATCACTTTACAATTCGAATGCAACCAGTGTCTTGAGGAAGGATTGATAGGACAGCACAAGTGAGTGCAGAATGTAGAGTGGTCTAGTGTAGAATTTCAATTCGGTTCAACGCAGTCAGCTTTTGACGGATTTCACGTTTCACGTTTAATGCCTTGAACGCTACCGCATACATCTGAATCTGTTTCATCATTGCGCCAAAACCATTTTTGTTTGACCATAAAACATGCCGTGAGAGATTATCTATATCTTTTCATC
>JAJYMU010000378.1 GCA_021786655.1 Bacteroidota bacterium | reverse complement strand
CCAATGTCATTCTTTGTGCCAATAGGAACTAGTTTGAAAGAACTTCTTGCTCACGCCGGAGGTGCAACGGTTCCCGAGTTTGGTGTTTTTGTTAGCGGAATTATGATGGGCAAACTTACCTTCGATCTTTCTGAAGTTGTGACGAAAACAACTGCCGGAATAATTGTCCTACCATCAGATCATTATCTCGTGAACCGAACAAAGCGACCGATGAAGGATAAAAGTCGAATCGGAAAATCGGCTTGCGACCAATGTAGTTACTGCACGGAGTTTTGTCCGCGTTACCTTTTAGGTTACGATGTTCAACCGCACAAAGTTATGCGCTCGTTGGTATTCACTACAACGGGCGAAGCAGTTTGGAATCAATATGCAGATCTATGTTGCTCGTGCGGATTGTGTTCGTTGTATGCTTGTCCCGAAGATCTATATCCGCGCGAAGCTTGCGATCAAGGCAAGACTGAAAACCGTAAGCTTGGTTTGAAATATGTTCAACAGAAATCCGTGAAAGTTCATCCGATAAAAGAGGGCAGACGTGTTCCGTTGAAACAACTCATGAAGCGTATCGACGTAACAAAATATGATGTGAATACGCCTTTCAATAAGAAGAGCCCGGAACCGTCGCAAGTAAAAATACTTTTGAAACAACACACAGGTGTACCGGCAAAACCGGTTGTGAAAATTGGTGATCATGTTGAAGCCGGGGATTTGATTGGCGATATTGATGAAGGAAAACTTGGTGCGAAAATTTACGCATCAATTTCCGGAAGAGTTACTCACGTTTCTGATGAGTTTGTGAGAATTGGTAAAGAATAAATGCAATGGGACGCTGACTACGCGGATCGAACTGATTTACGCAGATTAAAACTATCAGCGAAAATCTATTTGATCAGTTAAATCTGTGTGCCATTAAAATTGGAAGGATAACAAATGGAAATGAATTCACTCGGGTTGATAGAAATGACGAGCATTGCAGCCGGAATGCAAGCGTGCGATATTATGCTCAAGACTGCCAAGGTTGAGTTGATACTCTCACGAACAATTTGTTCCGGCAAATACATTGTGCTAATCGGCGGTGATGTTGCAGAAGTGCAATCTGCCGTTGATAACGCCGTTAACCAAATCGATTTTGCAGTCATCGATACATTTGTCATTCCTAACGTTCATCCCGATATTTTCCCGGCGCTCTCCGGTCATTCTAACGTTACTCTGTTGGAAGCGCTCGGCATAATAGAATCATTTTCAGTCGCTTCATTGATAGAGGGCGCAGACGCCGCAGTTAAAGCAGCAACGGTAAGATTGATCGAAATACGTTTGGCGATGGCTCTTGGCGGAAAAGCATTTTGCACAATCACAGGAGAAGTTGCCGCAGTTCAAAGTGCTGTTGATGCCGGCGCTAAAGTGATTTCCGATAGAGGATTGCTCGTTAATAAAATTGTAATTCCTCAACCGCGACCGGAATTGCTAAGTGAGATGATCTAAAAAAAATCCCGACGCTTGTCGGGATTTTAGCAATTCTACATTTCCAAAATGTTATTCTTCAAAATTCAAATTAACCGGTTGCTTTGCTAAATGTTTCATCATGTCAGCGGCTCCTGTTACCGGCACATCTGTTCCGACTTCTTCAATTTTTAGATTCGAGAACCATGCCTTGCCGGTTTTAATCAGCATCAATCCAAAATTAATTGTCTTGGCGCTTGCGGGAACATCCAAAACGATTTCATACTTTTTCCAATCAGTGGTTCCCTTAGGCGCTCGAGTAAACATATTGTCGAAACTTAGTGATGGATTGTTCTGCCCGATTTTTTCGCCATCAACTCTCATCTATAAGCAAGCTGCGGCATCCACTTTTTTAGTTTTTATTTCTCCGCTTAGTCTTAGTCTTTTTCCCAAATAATTGTCTGCGCTGATTACTTGCATAAGGTTGCCAATATCTTTTTCATCTTTCGGATTTAAAGATTCGATCAGAAGACTTGGATTTCCGTCCTTGGTGGTTCCTTTGTCAATTTTGATTTCATACTCGGTTGGATTCATTCCAGTTTTGAACCAACCTTTAGGAATTTGATCGCCTCCGGCGGCAAGAAGCCAAGTTGAAAACAAAGTTATAATTACAGCAACAGCTACAAATGATTTCTTCAATTTATCCTCCTACTATTAGTTTGATTTATTTTCCTAACTCAGTTTAGTTAGGTGTGTTCTCAAGTGATCAATAAAAGAAATCATCCGACTTTTTTTACAACCGAATCGAAACTTATTTTTTTATCTATGTAAGCGAGATAATCTGCCAGATTTTGGGCAAGGTCTTGAATAACGTCGCGCCCCAACTGCGCCCCTTTATTTTTCAGAATTGATTTCTTCGCTTTATACATTTCAAGCAATTCAATATTCCGGTCGTACTTCGCTTCGACAAATCTTTTTGCCCAGCGATAGATATCGTCAATTTCGTTCTTCCTATCGAATTTGATTTTGCTCTTGTCGTAATATTGTTCCCAAACCTTATCAAAATCTTTTTCGATCTTGGAATGGTAATTCGTCTTCTTATCAGAATCCCAACCATAACTGGTATGAGAAGGGGAACTGACATCGACAATCCAGTGAATGCTTTTGGCGAGTTCAAGCGCGCATGTTCTATATTCTTCTTCAACTTGCCATTCTTTAAGATTGCGCGCGGCGTATTTCAATCTTGCGATTACAGTAGCTTGATCTGCGCCCGTTTTTGCAAACACAATTCTGAATTTTCCTTTCACCTTTGTCAACTTATACGAATGATCATTTTTCAATTTAGAACTGTGGTGCGAATCATCCGGCATATCCATCCATTCCTTAAGCCATTTGATTTTTGTTTTCTCGTCGGTTTTCCATTCCGGTTTTGCAATTCCGTTCAACAAAAAATTCAGTGCACTCGACTTCGGATAATCCGAGATAATTTTGTAAGCTATTTCTTTGTGAATTTTTGCAAGCATTTTTAATCACCGCTTTTCGTTGATGAATTATTTATTCAAGAAAGGTTTTCCACGTCAACACGGTCCCCATGACTTTTAGGAGAGGAGACCACGATGAATTTTACATCATCTTCGCTTTCATTTCTGAATTGATGAACTTGTTTCGGTTCGACTTCAATTCCTTCGTTAGCGGATAAATTGTACAACTGTCCATCAATCCCTATCACCGCTTTTCCGTTAAGGATGAAAAAGAACTGTCGCGATTCGTTGTGGTAATGCATCTTTTCCGATTTTCCCGGCGGCACACGTTCCATTATCACGCTTAACTTATCATTATCAAGCAAATGCCAGCCGTCGCAGATTTCTCCCCATATGTAATGTAGAGCGTTTTCTTTGTTAACCACTTTGTTCATTGCAATCCCTAATTATTCCGCATAAGATTTCCATTTGTAAAAAAGGTAGGGAGCTACCGCAACCCAAATTAGAATTAAAATCCATAAGCGCCCTTGCAAGATGTTGTAATCATGAAAAAGTTTTTCCCATGAGTTGCCGAAAAGATAATGACCGCCTACGAACTCGAACGCGACGGTTAAGCAGAGCCACATGAAACCGATTAGCAATGCTTGAGCGCCGGATTTAATTTTCCATATTCGCGTTACGATCATTATATAAATGCCGAAGAGAATTATTCCGGTGAACACTGAAACTTGATGTGCCGGAAGCTCTCCCAAATAATCTTTTAGGAAAGCAACTCTAATTGTTCCGTTGATGATAGCAATTATCAACATCGGGAACCAAAGTAAAAAATATTTGAGTAACATTTTAGCACCAAAGTGATTTATCAATACTATATTTATGTCTTCGTTGACGCTCCAGCGATAATACTTCATTGATGTTCTGAGTTACTTTATTTCTTGGACTTGACTTTTTTGAAATATTCCCCGTACTTGCATACGGTTGTATAAGGTTGTTTAACATATTTGGGACTTCATATGGAAAAATTTTATAGTTTAAGCGAAGCGGCAGAAATACTAGGTGTAAATAAGGAAACCCTAAGACGATGGGATAGGAGTGGAAAGTTCGATTCAATCAGGCATCCTATAAATAAATATAGAGTGTATCCCTCGTCAAAAGTCAACCAACTTGTAAAAGAACTTCAGCTTGAATTTTATACTGAAAAAAAAGCAAAAAAACTGCCGCAACCTTTTTATAAAAATGATCTTGGTTCACTTTACAATATAGACGCTATTCAATTTCTAAAGGCTTTGGAAAATGAATCCGTTGATTTGATTTTTGCAGATCCACCTTATAATATTAAAAAAGCTGAATGGGATACATTTCAATCGCAGAAACAATATGTAGAATGGAGTAACGTTTGGATTCAAGAGGCTCAAAGAGTTTTAAAATCTCACGGTTCACTTTATGTTTGTGGATTTTCTGAAATTCTTGCTGATGTTAAATGGTCGGCAAGTTATTTGTTCGCTGGTTGTAAATGGCTTGTATGGCATTATAGAAATAAAGCTAATCTTGGGAATGATTGGGGAAGATCACACGAAAGCATACTTCATTTTAGAAAAAGTAAGAATTTTATTTTCAATATCGATGACGCAAGAATACCTTATAATGCACATACACTGAAATATCCAACAAGACCACAAGCAGAAACCTCTCAATATAATAACGGAAATGGTAAAGAATATATTTGGGAACCAAATCCATTGGGTGCAAAACCAAAAGATGTTTTTGAAATACCTACTTTATCAAATGGTTCTTGGGAAAAAACTGAACATCAGACGCAAAAGCCAATTGAATTAGTAAAAAAAATTGTTCTTGCATCATCAAACCAGGGGCATGTTGTTGTTGATCCTTTTGGAGGTTCAGGTACGACTTATGCAGTGGCTGAAGCTTTCAACAGAAAATGGTTAGGAACCGAAAACAACCTTGAATATTGTCAAATTATCAAAGAACGATTGTCAAACAAAGAACATATTTCAAGGATAGCTTCAGGCAAAGATGAAATGGAAGCTATCCAGAGAAGACAAAAATTACGGGTTTAACATTTTCCAAACATCGCTCAACATAAATTTTGAAAAGGGAAAGATATATTGGTTGAATGGACGCTGTAATGCTTTCGAAGGCAAATCAAGATAATAGTAACCTTCTAATTGAGCTAAGAAACGAGTGTAAACCATAAATAAATTTGAAACAAAGGTATAGCTTATTTTAATTTCATCCGCATCCTCTTTTCGTTGAATATCATTCTGTGATATTCCGACAACACGAACTGGGTGTCCAACAAAGCGCTCCATAAGGACTTTATCAATGAATATCTTTGGCATTCGATCTTTTGTGGTCGTCTTGAGAGAAACAACTATTTCATTTGGATTTATATTCGTAGCATCTGACCTAACACTTTCATAAGGAGAAATTATAACATCGGTCTCACACCGATAGTATTTGTTGCCCTCATCTGTTTCATAAGGAATACTTAAAACAACTTTTTTCATGGATATTTCCAAAGTGCTCAACAACGTTCTAATAAGTTCTTCAAATCTATTACCAACATGTTTTCTAGCGCTATTTGATTGCACCATTAAATCAAGACCAATTCCTGTAGCTTGTTGAATGGTATAAATAACACTATCTACTAAGCGATATTCTTCTGCGTTAAATTTTCTTTCTTCGTTTCTCAAACGAGTTAGTATTAGATCAAACTTGTTGTAATTATCATTGAAAATGCTTGCATTACGTATAAATAAATCATTTCGAAATGGACGAACAGATTTTCTTGTCCCAGCAATATTTGAAGAGCAAATTTGATAACCATTGAATTCTGATTCTTCGTTCAAAACATCTGGGATATAGTTTAATACACGAGTTGTAATATCTCTAAACTGTTGAATATCGCTTTTTGTTTTCTGCAAATCTTCCGATAATGAACTCATTAATACTCCAGTAGTTTTTCAAAAGTTAAAAAATTAGTTAGTACTACCACCGTAAATCCGTTTTTTTGTTTTCTATAACTCCACAAATCACTGCTTCACAGCCACACACTCAATCTCAATCAAAACATCTTTGGGCAGACGCGCGACTTGAACTGTTGAACGCGCCGGTTTATGCTCGCCAAATTCTTCTTCGTAAATTGTATTCATCTTGGCAAAGTCGTCCAAGTTTATCATAAAGACGGTGCACTTAACAACGCTGTTCAATGTTAGATTTTCAGCTTTCAAAACCGCGCGGATGTTTTTAAATACTTGTCTAGTCTGCGTTTCTATATCTTCACCGATAATTTTCATTGTAACCGGGTCCAAAGGAATTTGTCCCGAAAGAAAAATTAAATTTCCAACTACTACAGCTTGTGAGTAGGGACCAATAGCGGCGGGAGCTTCCGTAGTTGAAACAATTTTTATTTGTGCTGAGAGTACGGTAGAGAAGATGAGCAATACAAATGTGACGAGAATTTTTTTCATAATTTCCCCATTGCTTGATTCAACTTAAGAAGAAAAATAGATAAGTGCCAAAGTTATAATTGCCGGCAAAGCTTGAGTATAAAGTATCGAGCGCTTTGCGGTTAATCCGCCGAAGACTCCGGCAGCTAAAACACAGCATAGGAAGAACATCTGAACGTGAATCTGTCCGGAAGTGAAACCCCAAACCAATCCGGCAGCAAGAAAGCCGTTGTACAAACCTTGGTTAGCGGCAAGTGCTTTGGATGATTTTGAAAATTCTTCCGTCATCTGAAATATTTTTCTTCCGACGCGGTGATCCCAAAAATACATTTCAAGAATTAGGAAGCCGATGTGTTCAAGTGCAATGAATAACAAGAGTATATCTATGAGTGTTTTCATTTTCTCTCCGGTTGCGATGAAAGATTTTAATGTGCTAATGTTTGTTCGATTTCCAAAAACAATATGGCAAGCGTTCTACAATTAATCAACGATCCAAATTTCTAATTACTAACGACTGATGGCTAACGACTATCATTTCAGTTGTATCTGTACGTTTTCTCAATCCAGTATTCTATTTGGCGGCTATCCATTTTAATTTTCTCCCAGCGCGATTTGTACGCGACTTCCAAAACGTGTTTCAGAACTTCGCTATCGCCGGTCGTGTTCATAACAACTTTGTGTTCTTTCACAATTCCATCTATGCCAATCTTGAGCAGCAGAACTATCTCTCCATTTGTGCCTTCAACATTTTGCGGAATAACTTCAAGAATCTGCCGCGGCATAAAGGGAAGAGGAGTATAATCCTTTCCGAGTCCGCTTCCATAGCCGTAACCTTTTCCAGCTCCGCCGCTTCCTCCGCTTCCTTTTCCCGTTCCGGCACCAGAAGAGATTTTTATTGAATCTTTTTGATCGAACAAGTTGGTTTCTTTACCGAATGGTATCAGAGTGGAATCCATAGAAGGTACCGGCGTGCCGGAAATTGTTTGTGATGGCACAGCGCCGTTTCCAATTTCGTCTGTCGCTCTGCCAAACGAAACGCCGCCGGGAATTACTTCACCAATATTGATGAACTGCATCTTTGCGGTATAAGTATTGATATACTCTCTTTGAATTTCCCTACCGGATATTTCCGGCAAAAAACGAATCGAGAATAAAACTATGCAGTGAGCAACTATGCTGATGATAATTCCGGCAGTAAAGTTTTTGCGATATCTTTGCTGCCAATTCTCGAACACTTTTGTCCCCGCAAGCGAAAAATTAATTATTAGGTGAATACGCGGCAATCACACTGCAAGCTAAGATTAAAAGTAAATTAATTCATCATATATTTCTACACCGATAGGAACTTAGGATTTGTTAATTTGGTTATCAGTTTATAAAAGTTCTGAAATAAAAAAGGCGATTAAATGACAGTGAAAGAAAAATACGGCGACTGGGCGCTTATTACGGGCGCATCCTCCGGTATTGGTGAAGAGTTTGCGAGGAGACTCGCGAAAGAGAAAATAAATTTGATTCTTGTTGCAAGAAGAAAAGAGCGGCTGGAAAAACTTTCTGCGGAGTTGAGCAAGGCATACTCGA
>JAJYMU010000311.1 GCA_021786655.1 Bacteroidota bacterium | reverse complement strand
GTAAGTATATGCTGAACCGGCAACGGGCACCATAGAAGCAAATTCGGCATAACAGAGAGCGGCAAAAATGCAGGCGATTCCTGAAACTGCAAATGAAAGAATTACCGCAGCGCCGGCTTTATCATGCGAAGCAATTCCAGTGAGTACAAAAATTCCTGTTCCTATGATTGCCCCGACACCCAAGCTTGTCAAAGCAACCGGACCAAGAATTCTGCGTAATCTATTTTCCCCATGAAGTTCCTCTAATAGAATGTGCAGCGGTTTTTTGATAAACAGTTTTTTCATCGATCCTCTAGTATTGATTGAAGATTTTTTTGTTATTTTACATTGTTCCGTCGTTTGTTATTATACTAAAACTCAGCTAGCCTGCCATTAAATTTTTGCAAATATTAGATTTTCTATCAGTAATCGCAATTAGAAAATTTGAAGCTTAACTGAGCAATTTTTTTCATTTGAAGTCCTAAAGGATTTATTTTATATCTCAAAACGTCTTCCTGACAATATTTTTCAGAAAAGATTCTGATACCTCTTTACGTCTTATTGTTTCCAATTCACTTGTGCAATATTCTATGAACTCATTTATATAGATAATGAAGAATTGATTATTTGATATGCAACAGCGTGTTTTTTTGTCATAATTTTAGTTGATTTAACTACAAAGGATTTGTAATTTATAATCGGAATTATTATTCCTATTATAAATATTTTTATTATTGTTCTATAAACAAAGGGGTTATCATGAAGTCAAAATTCATTTACACGTGTTGTGCTATAGTCCTCTTGTCAAGTTACATCTTCGCACAGAATTGTATCGATTGTCATTCAAAAGTAACGCCGAACATCGTTAGCGATTGGAAACTTAGCAAGCATTCTCAGAATGAAGTCGGCTGCACCGAATGCCATGGCAGTGATCACACAAAAGTTGACGACTACGCAAAAGCAAAAACTCCAACACCGGAGACATGCAACAACTGTCACGACACACAAGTAGCGCAGTTTAAAAAAGGCAAGCACGCATTTGCATGGGCCGCAATGAAAGCGATGCCCACAACACACATGCAGCCAATGGTATTAATCGACGGCATGAAAGGTTGCGGCGCTTGTCACAAAGTTGGTACAAAGAGCGAAGAGGAAATTCAAAAATTGAAATCGGAAGGTTCGATGTTCGGTCATGCTTCGTGCGATGCATGCCATACACGACACACTTTTTCTAAGAAAGAAGCGCTGCAACCGCAAGCATGTCAAACATGTCACATGGGGTTTGATCATCCGCAATGGGAAATGTATTCGGGATCTAAACACGGAGTGCGGTATTTATTGAAGCAAAATGGAAATTTACCGGAAGATACTGCAGCACCAACTTGCCAAACATGTCACATGCCGAACGGAAATCATGAAGTAAGAACGGCATGGGGATTTCTTGCCGTTCGTCTTCCGATGCCCGAAGACAAACAATGGGCTGACGATCGAGTAACAATTCTTCAGGCGCTTGGCGTTTTGGACCCTACTGGAAAACCAACCGGCAGACTTGAAGTTGTGAAAGCTGCGGATGTTGCACGCTTGGACCAACAATCATGGCAAACCGAAAGAGATAAAATGATTGGTGTCTGTAAGAACTGCCACGCTTCAAGTTTTGCAAAAGCAGAATTGGAAAAGGGGGACAACATGATCAAGCAGGCCGATCATTTAATGGCTCAAGCAATTAGAATTGTTGCTGACCTTTATAAAGATGGTGTAATTGCAAAACCCGCCAACTACGCTTCCGCGTTCCCGGATATTCTTACTTTTCACGATGCACCAACAGTCATAGAACAAAAACTGTTTGTAATGTTCTTGGAACACAGGATGAGAACATTTCAAGGAACATTTCATGCAAATCCAGATTATGCTTTGTGGTACGGTTGGAGTGAAATGCAGAGAGATTTAACTGAGATAAAAGAACTTGCCGACAATATGAGAAGAGTTCATAATTAACTCGCTTGAAGTTTGCATCGGGAGAAGGATAGATAGGTTATGCTAATAACCTTCTCCCTTTGTTTTTTGAAATTTACTTTCCGTTTATTAAGTCCTAATTCTTTTCATTGATGCACCGTAGTGTTTCCGGTTGACAATCTCAGCTTGGAAAAAACAATCTTAGAAACTTTATTAACCAAATCATCAAGCGTTGATTCAAGCGTAGGACTTAAATTCAGACTTAACTTGCATTTGTTTTCGGGAACAATTCCAATTATAAATATTTCCAGAAGCGGATAAAGAACTTTAGCTTGTGCAAGAAGTTCTTGCAATCCTTTTTGATGAACAGAAACAGATGGCTGCCATTGTAAAGCAAGTTCATCGGGCATAGCCAAGATCATTGAACCGGCAGGAGCATCGGTCTCAATACAATCAATTATAAACACCTTCTTTTTGTTCTTAAAAAAACCAATCAATTCAAACCCTCCGGTTCCTCCATCTACAATTTCTATCTCCGAAGGCAATCCAGTATTTTCAAGTTTATGTACTATGTGTACACCAACTCCCTCGTCTGAAAGTAGAATATTGCCCACACCTAAAACTAGAACATGCTTATTAATCATTTCAGACTATTTGAAATTTCTTAACCGATTTACCGGGTTCTAAGATATGAACCGCACATGCAATACATGGATCGAACGATCTAACTATGCGAGCAACTTCAAACGGATTTTCGGTATCTTCAACATCAACGCCTAAAAGCGCCTGCTCAATTGGTCCTGGTTGATCTTTATCGTCTTTCGGTGAAGCGTTCCAAGTTGTTGGTACAACCGCCTGATACCTTGCAATCTTTCCTTCTTTTATTTGTATCCAATGACCAAGCGCGCCCCTTGCAGCACACCACAAACCCATCCCTTCTGCAGAATCCGGAATTTTATGATCGGTGCATACGGGTTCTTCCAGTTTAATCTGCATAATCATTTGCTCAAGTTCATCGGCAACAAGTTTGCATTCCAATGCACGCGAAATGTGTCTTCCCATTACTGAATACAATGCGTCCGCTCCAAGCTGAAAATGTTTTAGTGTATCGTCAATAAGTTTGTATGTTGACAGAGGAGATTTTCTTTGGTATGCCATTGCAATTCTTGCCATCGGACCAACTTCATAAGCTTTGCCTTCGTAGCGCGGTGATTTGAGCCAACTATATGCGTCTTTCTTGGAAGGATCGGGACTGGTTTCTTCTTTGCTGGGATGAAGATGGCTCTCTGAATTATACCACGATGATTTTACATCTTCAGTTATTTTTGACGGATCAACGTTTTCAATTACACCATCTTCCATTCTGCCCATTGGAAAAAGACGCTTTCGTTTTAATACATCAGGTTCTTCATCAAGATCAAAAAGACCATAAGAAAGTAGTCTTTTGCATCCGGTTCCGATTGAGAAATAATCGCGGTACACTTCTGCAATAGTAATTACATCGGGAATGTAAACGTTGTCTATGAACTCCTTTAGTTCTTTCAACCTCCAAAGTGAGGTAGTAATGTTATCAATTCTCGGCCTTATTGTTACACCTCCGGGAATGATAGACGCCATGTGCGGCATCTTCCCGGACCAGATAGCACAAAGTTCATGTGCTTTTAATCTAATCTGGTATGCTTGAATGTAATGATCGACAAGAGTATTGTGAACCGTTTGCGGAACTCTGTAATCTGCTTCGTAACGGGGGACAAAAGGCGGAACATCGGGTCCGCGAAAATAATCTAGCGACGCCAAATGATAAAAATGAAGTATGTGTGATTGTATGTAATTGGCTCCCTGCATAACATTTCTAATAATACGACCGTTTGGAGGAGGCATTATCCCAAATGCATTTTCAATTGCCTGCGATGATGCTATTGCATGCGGCGTTGGGCATACTCCGCAAAATCTTTGCGTTATCTGAACAGCATCAAGCGGATTGCGGCCAATCAATATTTGTTCAAATCCTCGATAGAGTGTTCCACCTACTTTTGCATCAACTACTTTTTTGCCTTCAACTGTAGCTTCAATGTTAAGATGCCCTTCAATCCGTGTCATTGGATCGATTGTAATTTTCGTTTTCATCGTGTTCATGTCAATTATCTCCTTTGATAGATTGGTGAATGAGCATCCGGAAAACCTTTTTCTGTGCAACCTATACACGGTGCACCGGCATTGATGCACCAGTTAACACTTCCGTTCCATAAACGAATTGGACAATCTGCATAAGTGAACGGTCCCTTGCATCCTAATTCCAGCAAACAACCTTCTTCGCCAAATTTTGAAGCGAAGATTCCGTCATCCAGGTAATCTCGATTAATACATCGGCTGTGAACTGAGCGATTGAAAAATAATTTGAGCCGACCATACTCATCAAGTTCTTTCGGCTTAGGCATTCCATAAAGAAGTATCTTTGCAACAGTTCCTATGAACCAGTCTGGGTGACATGGACAACCGGGAATATTAATTATCGGTGTTGAAAATTTAAGCATGTTGAATGCTTCGGTGAGCCCTATACTGCCGGAGGGGTTAGGTTCGCCGGCAGGAAATCCACCGTATGCGGCACATGTTCCAACGGTTAAAGCTGCCATCGCATCTTTTCCGAAAAACTCAACCCATTCAAGCATGGAAATCGGCTTATCATTTTCTTCACCAATACATCCGTACACTCCTTTTTCCTTAGTTGGAATTGCACCTTCCATAACAAAAACATATTTGCCTTTGTGTTTAGCAACCGCATCCCGCGCTGCTTGAACTGAAAGTCTCCCTGTTGCCGCCATAAGTGTTCCATGATAATTAAGCGTGAGTTTGTTTCCTGGTAAAACTTGTTCGAGAATTACATTTTTGATGCTGGGATGAATTGTATTGATTACTGAGACCGAACATCCGCTGCAAGTGGATGCTTGTAACCAAATGATCGGATATTCTTTCACGGCATCTTGCAGCGCAGCCGAAAGCTTTCCAAAAAATCCTTCGGTAAAGCTGAGTGATGCCGGTACGGCAACCGCCCAACGAATAAAATCTCTACGTGAAATATCATGACGTGTCATAATGTGTTTATCCTTATATGCTTATTAAATGAATTTTTAGAATTGCTGACGGTAACTTGGTTGTTACTAATGATGTAGAAAGGTGAATTCCGGAATCGCGAGAGAAATTTTTCTCTCTTTAAATAAGAAATTCCGCATGAACTTTTCTCGTTTACCATACAGGAAAAAATTTATTTTCCGTAGTAATGTTTTTACATTTGGAACAAGAAGTTCAACGGTATATCGTGGTCAACTGCTAATAAAATTTATGCAATAATGAAATCTTAATCAACGACTATAATTCGGAAAATATTTTTAATTTCATCAGAGATATTTCATGCGATAAGGCAAAAATGACTAAAAGAACTTTTCTCTTTTTATCTGTCTTTATTTTATTCTTTTCTTGCACAAAAAATAAACAAGAGAAGTTAGAAAATTTTAAAGTAAAAGACGATCTCGGAAATTCTATTTCGTTCAGCAAACCGCCGCAGCGAATAATTACTCTCGCACCGAATCTTACTGAAATGATTTACGATTTAGACCTTGGTAAAAACTTGGTTGGAAATACAACTTACTGCGACTATCCCGCAGCAGCTCGCAATGTTGATAAGGTCGGCGATATGCTGACATTCAACTTCGAAAAAATTGTGACGCTAAAACCCGATATTGTATTTATAACGGTTGAAGGCAACACAAAAGAAACGTACGAGAAATTCGGTGAACTGGGAATAAAAATTTTTGTTTCGAATCCGCGAAACTTTACCGGAATCAAAAAGACGTATCTCGATTTAGGAAAAATTTTCGGCATTGAAGAAAAAGCAAAAAGAAAAGTTGCAGCATGGGATTCGCTGGTCACAAAATTATCAACCGAATCAAAAAACTATCCCGAAGCATCGGCAATGTTTTTAATCGATACCAGACCTGTCATGATCGCCGGAAAAAATACTTTTATAAACGAGTATCTAGAAATTTGCGGATTGAAGAACATTGCTGCAGATTCGCCGTTAAACTACCCGATGTTTTCGCGTGAAGAAATTTTAAGACGCAACCCGGATTATATTATTTATCCAACCGGCAGCAATGAAGATTTCCTGAGTGTACTAAAGATTTATCCTGAATGGAAAAATTTGAAGGCGGTAAAGAATCACCACGTTTTGTTTGTAGATCGGAATTTATTTACAAGACCGGGACCGAGGTTTGTTCAAGCGGTAGGAATTCTATTTAATCTTCTTCATCCGACGGTAAAATAATATCGCTTTCTTCTGCAATAAAAAGCATCGCACATTTATCGCCTTTGAACTTGCCGATTTCTTTGCATCGTTTGTGGCGCTCTTTAACTTTTTTGATGTCGATCTTATCACCGGTTAAACCGAACAACTCCAATTCTTCTCCGCACTCGGCACAAAAAATCACGTTCTGCTTCAAAGACTTATCCTTTCTATGAGTAAATTTCTGTCTCTTCATGGCTCGCTTCCTTTGGCGTCCAATCCAAACCTTCGCACGGGAGACTCTGCTTCGAAGGATGTTTATCATGTAACAAACAAATCACTGCCGACGGTTCAAAATACTGGCAAGATGAACAAAGTGTCTTCTCTATTATTTCTTCATTCTCCTGAAGCCATAATCTATACTGAATTGATGCCGGGTGAATAATGATTCCGTAGATCGATAAAATTCCCAGCCACCACCAATATTTGTATTCCATCACACCATAAAGTAGCCATAAAGACGGAATAAGAAGCGCCGTTCTAATTATTCCCCAAAATATTATTGCACCCATAAATTGCCTTCTAATCAATAGAAATCTAATTATAGTTTTGTGCAGTGTCAAACCATTATTGGTAATCACTGCTTCAAATTGATTTTAGTGCAAGCAAAACATAACTTTCGTTAGAGTTTTAATAATGACTTAATACAGAATTAACGGATAAACATTTGAACGAACAACAGAAGCCGGAACCGCAGAACCCGCAGAATCAACCTCAGACTCAGCAGGGACAGGCATCTCAGCAGCAACCGAAAAAACATCATAGTAATAGAAGATATTATAATAGAAAAAGTTTCCGCCCGAGACAGCAGGAACAATCGCAGCAACAACAGTTGCCGATTCAGAAAGTTGTCTTTAAGAAAGTTTCTATCGTAGTTCCGTTTCTTGATGAAGAAGAATCGCTGCGACCGCTTTACAACGAAATCAAGAAAGCCGTAAAAGGAATTTCTTCCGACTACGAGATTATTTTTGTTGACGACGGAAGCAAAGATAAATCGTTAAGTATTGTGAAAGATTTAGCTCGGTTTGATAACAAAATCCGCTATTACAGTTTTCAAACAAACTACGGTAAGTCCGCAGCGCTGCAGGTTGCGTTCAAAAACGTAACGGGTGACGTTGTTATTACGATGGATGCGGATCTTCAAGACGATCCTTCCGAAATTCCCAATCTTCTAAAGAAGCTTGAGGAAGGTTACGATCTCGTTTCCGGATGGAAGAAAAAACGGTACGACCCGTTTGTCAAAAAAATTTCGTCGCGTTTCTTTAATTATATCACGCGCGTTTTTTCACATGTTAAGATTCACGATTTCAACTGCGGGCTTAAAGCTTATCGTAAACAAGTTGTACAAGGCATAAATGTTTACGGAGAACTGCATCGCTACATTCCGGTTCTTGCCGCGTGGAAAGGATTTTCGGTTTCGGAAATTGTTGTAAAACATCATCCGCGCAGATACGGAAAAACAAAATTCGGCATCACTCGCTTCTTCAAAGGTTTTGTCGATCTCATCACGGTTATTTTCACAACGCGCTACATTAAACGTCCGATGCATCTATTCGGATTCTTTGGATTCATTGCCGCGCTTGCGGGAATAGTTATCAATCTATTTTTAACGTATGAATTACTCTTCATCAAGCCTCATGCGCCTATAGCAAACAGACCGGTTTTCTTTCTGGGTATTTTGCTGATAATCGTCGGTGTGCAATTTTTTGCGATTGGTTTACTCGGCGAGATTATGGTTCACAATTTTCAGCGT
>JAJYMU010000192.1 GCA_021786655.1 Bacteroidota bacterium | reverse complement strand
ATGTCCTTTTGACGCTCGGAATTTTCGTCGCACTATACGGATTATTTCCCGGACTTAATCTTGAATTCTCCATAACGGTGTTGGCGGCATTTCTCACATTGGTTGGTTATTCGACCAACGACACAGTTATAGTTTTCGATAGAGTTCGTGAGCAGATGAAAGTTCACAAATCACTTTCCATAGAAGAAAATATTAATCACGCAATTAATAAAACGATGAGCAGAACCATCATCACAGTATTCACCGTTTTAATATCCATCGTGGTTCTTTTGATTTTCGGCGGTGAAGTTTTGAGAGGTTTCGCTTTCGCGTTGCTTATCGGTATGATAACCGGTACATACTCATCAGTGTTTGTTGCTAGCGCATTTGTATTGGAATACGCTCATCGTTCTGGAAGCAAACTTCAGTTTTAAGAATCTTTCGTATTTACAAAAAAGCCCCGCTTCAACGGGGCTTTTTCATTTTAAATCGTTCTGCTAACTAATCTCTGTATTTCACTAACAAGGTAGTCACGTCATCATACTGCGGAGTTTTGCCTCGGAAATCGGAAAGATCTTTCATTAAACCCGCCTCAATATCATTGCAGCTTTTGCCGGCATTCATAAGTAAAGATTTTCCCAATCTTTCTTCGCCGAATAATTCATCGTTCTCGTTCATCAGTTCAGTAACGCCATCCGAATAGAAAAAGTATAAATCATTATTCTCAAGTTTATAAACGGCTTCTTCAAGCGAATTACTAAATACTTCTCCCCTATCCAAGCCCACGCCCATTCCAGCCGGCTGAAGCGTTTCCAATTTGCCATTTCTGATTCTAACTATTGATGTATGTCCGGCGCGGCAAACCGTCAACGATTTTTCCTCTACATCAAACAACCCGAGAGTTACTGTAATAAACCAATTTTTTTCGATGCTCTCGCTTATTCTACTATTTACTTCCACAAGAATTTCCCGCGGTGATTTTCCATCGGTGCAGTACAAACGAATCATCGTTTGAAGCTTCGACATATAGAACGAGGCGCTCAATCCTTTACCGGAAACGTCGCCTACAACAACAAACAGTTTCGTGTCGGAAATTTTTATCAGATCGAAATAATCTCCGCCAACATGCATTGCCGGAATCATTTTACCGGAAATGTCCAAATTATTTATTTGCGGTACAGTCTTCGGCAGTAAAGTTTCCTGAATATGTCTGGCGTTTTCAAGATCACGCTGAATTTTTTGTTTTTCGGCTTCGGATTCATACAGCCGTGCGTTTTCAATCGAGATTGCAGTTTGAAGCGAAGCTGAAATCAATAAATCCAAATCTTTGCCGGTAAATTGGGAACCAGAGTGTTTCAATCCGATCAACAGTAAACCAATCAACTTCGAATTAATAAATAACGGTATGATGGTGTAAATCTCTTCAGCAAGAAATTTGTTTGCAGAGCTGCCCAAGATTTCTTCAAAATCCTGACGTTCAATCACTTGTTTCTTACCCAGCATCATACATTCCAAACAATAATTTTCGATAACCGGTTTGTCATTGTGAAGGTTTAGCCGGTTGTTCGAAATACCTTGATATCGCACGAGTTCAAACACGCCGCTTTCATTTTTAAGCAAGAGTCCGAATGTTTCAATCTGGAGAACCTGAACAAAAAGTTTTTGGATTGCGTCAAAGATGTTTTGTCTTCCGACAACGCTGGCAATCGCTCCGTTAAACTCAAGTAGTCCTTTCTGATAACTGAACTGTTCGGGATAAAATTTTGCCGTTAAGAAATCTTGAAATTTGTCTTTAGTAGATTGAAACACAACAGCAAACAAAACGAATACCGCACCGAAAATTATTCCTTGATATTCGGTTCCAATCGCAGAGCTGACGCTTTGACCGATAACGTAAATCAATAAGAAATAGAGTGCCGCGAGCATAATGGTTGCCACGCCGTAGACGACCGTGTTCTTAACAACTTCGCTAACATCCATCAGCGAATAATGGAAGATCGAATACCCGAACGCGATTGGCAGCAACGCAATTAAGATGATGGGGGTAAAGTATGCCGGGTTATTAAAAATTAATCCGGCGATTGCAGCTGCCAAAGTTGACGTATAGATAAGAGCTAACACTCCAATCAGATACGCAACCAGAATTACAAAAATTGAATTGCGTTCCCGTTTGTTGCTCAATTTAATGTAGCTGAGAAAAAGAAAAACCAAGCCTGCTATGAACGTTACGCCGAGAGTTATTCCAATAACATTGGCAAGAATATTATAACTCCTTCCGGTAGGATCATGATAAGCATAGAAAAATTTAATTGCTTCTACCGCAACAAACATTACGAACGGCGCTATGAGCAGAAAACGATTGAACCATTTCTTTTTTATCAGCTTGTTTTCATTCGGGAAGATGCAGAAGAAGCGAATCAACAGAAAACCAAAGAACGAACCGCCGAGAGTCCAAAGTGTATCCACTGTAACAAGCAATGTTCTGCTTTCGAACAAAGGATTGAGCGCGCCTTGACCACGATACAATAGACTCAGCATTGCATAAAGAATTGCAAAGAGACTAATTCTATAAAACAATCTTTGCGTTGTTCCTTCCGGCTTTGCCATTACAACAACAAAACCGACTATCAGCCAGAGAAATGAAAGCAAAGCGAAAGCCAAACCGGAAAAATTTATTAATTTTTTTACAAGTACTTCGGTTTCAAAAATTTTCCCTTTATGATCTACTTTATAAGTGGCATAATCGCCCGCGCGAACGCCGTCAAGAATTCGAGATGCAGTAATTAGATCGTAGGTTCGCACGCCATCAATTGACAATAGATGATCGCCGTCGCGGATACCGGCATTCCAGGTAACGCCGTTTTCTTTAACAAACTGGAATTCAATTGCGGTGCTGTCAGTAGCCGCTTTCTTCATAACCCAAAGACATTCGTCATTGGATTGAGCGGTAATCTCAAAGATGAAGAAAAAATTAACCAAGCCAATCAGAAAGAAGACAATAGTTGTCAGCAGAATAAACTTGGTGTAATTTTTCACCCAAAATTTTTTAAGTTGGTTCATCATCTTTAGTTGCTCTACTGAATTTTATTTTACTTTTATCACCAGACTAGTAATATCGTCGGATTGTTCGGCGCCTTTAGTAAAGTTCTCAACATCTGTTTTAATGTGTGACAACAGATTCTGCGAATCTTCCTGGTATTTTAGACGTACTAGTTCTTCCAAACGTTCATCCGAAAATTCTTCCCATTTGGTATTCATCGCCTCTGTGATGCCGTCGGTGAAGAGCACTAGTGCGTCGCCGCTTTCCAGTGTAACCGTTTCTGAAATATATTGAATAGTTGTCTGCATCACACCAAGAATCATCCCGCCTTTTTTCAATTTTGTAATTTGGGAATCGCGGACAAGCAACGGCGGATTATGACCGGCATTAACGTAAGTCAACTCATGTTTCTCGTTATCCAAAATTCCCCAGAAAAAAGTGATGAAGCTACCCATCGTAGTGTTTTCTGCAACAAGATCGTTCAGAAGATTTGTTGCCTCTGCCAATGGAAGATTCATCTTACAAATAGACTTTAAGAACGCTTGAATATTTGCCATTAGTAATGCCGCCGGAACACCTTTACCGGAAACATCGGCAATAGCAAAAAGTATCCTGTTGCTATCAAGTTTAACAATGTCATAGTAGTCACCGCCAACCATTCTTGCGGATCTGTTGAATGCAGAGATTTCAAAATTTGGAAGCACTGGAATCGTCTTCGGCAAAAGATTGTTCTGAATGTTGCGCGCTGTCTCAAGGTCTTTTTCAAGCCGCTGCTTTTCTAAAGTTTCTTTGAACAATCGTGCGTTCTCAATCGATATGATCGCCAAACTTCCGAGCGATGAAACAAATTCAACGTCCGACTTGCTGTAACCCAATTCACTTTTTCTCTTGCCCAGCAAAATCAACCCTTTGGTTTCGCCTTTTATCTGCATCGGAACAATCAGATCAACACCCACATCGGCAAACGGTTTCAAATCACCGGTTAGCTCATTTCTAGTGAAAGTTTTTGAAAATTGATTTGTATCGCAAGACTTGAGAGCAAGTCTAAGATGATTTTCATCAAAACGGTTTTCTAAAAACGTGTGAATGTTATTTGCGCATGAAATGATCGAGTACTTTGAAACGAGCATCTGCCCTATCAACGAATAAACCAGCATCTTACTTATCATTTCGATCTGCAAAATTCCGCTGAACTCTTTACTAAGATCGAACAATGAACTGAGCTGATTAACTTTTGCATCTAACTCGCGGTTCACCTTTTTCAACTTGTCAACTACCAGCGTGTTCTCAATCGCAGTAGAGCCAACGTTAAGAATGGTTTTTAGGAAATTAACATCTTCTTCATCATAAGGTTTGTTTGTTAGTCGCTGACCAAGAATTAGAAACCCTTTCAATCCTTCGGAAGATCGTATCTCTTGAAACACCGGGAAGTTATTCGCATCAAGAAATTGTTGGAAGTTATCTATACCCTTGTAGTCATCAAACTTGACGGGAGGAAATGCACTTATAATTTGTCCCGGGATTCCTTTGCTTGCTTTTACTTCGAAAACATTTTGTTCGTTAGAAAGCGCGACCATTCCCTTTGTAGTGTGAAATTTTCCGAAACATGTAAGCAGAATATTATTGAGTGTAAAAGTCAGATCGAGATTCGAGTTAATCAGGTTGCTGAAATCAACAAGAGCCGAGAAATTTCTAAGGGCGGCATTATTATCTAATTGATGCATGCCTATCGTGGAAGATACTTTACTAATACAACTTGGTTTTTATTTCCGGTGATGGTGGAATATTTAACCTCGTCCATCAACTTTTTCATTAAGAACATCCCGAGTCCGCCGACACGTTTCTGTTTGTAATACTCGCGCAAATTCGGTTCCGGAATTTTATTGGGATCGAAATGATTGCCTTCATCGGTAATTGAAATTGTAAATTTGGCGTCTTCAAACTTCATGCTTATGTATATGTCCCCGTTAGGAGAATATTTGTAAGCATGTTTAATTATGTTGGTACATGCTTCGTCAACAGCAAGTACTATCTTGCCCGTTACTTCATCGGAGAAGCCAATTTCTTCGGCAGAGGATTTCGTAAACTCTCTGATGAGAGCAAGATTGTCGGTAGTACTTTTTACTACTATCTCCTTTTCGAATATTTTGTTAGCTGAATTCAAAATGATCCTTAAGGAATGAATTTGTGGATAGCTTCGTTTTCGTCTTTGTAAAATTCATACAAGATTGGGAAACCAAGCAGATCGAAAATGTTATACACATTTTCTTTCATGTTTGAGAACTTTATGTCCCCTTGGTTTTCCCTCATGGTTTCGACATATGCCATAAACACACCAAGTCCGGCGCTGCTGATGTATTTAAGATCGTTAAAATTAACAACGACCTTAAACTGCTTTTGATCCAGCAGTTTATTAAATACATTTTCGAGATCCGGAGCGGTGTGGGCATCCAAATACCCTTTCACATCAATTACACTTACGGAACCGACACCCCGTAAGTTTACATTGAAATCCGCCATTAAATTCTCCGTTGATTAATTATTTATTTTATTCCACTTAAAAATTACTAAGGTTATGTCGTCATGTTGAGAATGATCTTTCGAGAACAAACTCAACTCTTTCATTACCGTTTTCGAAATGCTATCAAGATTTTTATCGCAATTGCTAAGGATGAGCGATTCTAATCTTTCGTAACCAAAATCTTCCTGCGCTGAATTCTTGGCTTCAGGAATTCCGTCAGAATAACATACGAAAATATCATTATTCTCCAATTGAATTTCCATTTCTTTTATCGAATTAACGAAGTTGGAACTGAAATCCAATCCGAGTCCGATGCCGGAAGGTTGAACGCGGGAAATTTTTCCCTTGCTGCAATGAATTCCCCACGGATGACCGGCGCGCGCAAAACTTAACTTTCCGGTATTTCTATCAATTATCCCGTAGACTGCAGTTACAAAACTTTTCTTGTCAAGACTTTCTTTCAGAATGTCATTCACTTTAATTAATATCTCGCTGGGACTCAAAATAATTTTCGCCAACGATTCGAAGATTCCCTTAACCTCGGACATGATGAAAGCGGCGGAAATACTTTTGCCAGAAACGTCGGCGACGACAAAACCAAGTTTGTTGTTTGCCAGCTCGAAGAAATCGTAATAATCGCCGCCCACTTCAAATGCCGGAACAAACAGCGCGGAAATTTGAAGCTGGTCTGTGGAAGGAATAGTTTGCGGAAGAATTTTTTCCTGAACGTCGCGCGCTACATCTAGTTCTTTTTCCAGTCTTTCTTTCTCAATAGATTCTTCGATCAGTTTTGCGTTCTCCAACGCAACGGCAGCATAATCTGCAAATGCTTTAATCGCTCTCTTCTCATCAATATCAAAAAGGTTTTCTTTCTGTCTAGCTGCGAACAGGTAACCATTTATTTTGTTGTGAACCATTAGAGGCGCAATTGCCACCGATCTAAAATTATGCTGATCGAAATCAATATAATTTAGTTCGTCAAGCTGAATAACCTCAAGCGATTCATAATCACTTTTCCCGCCATCCAACAACTGGTTGGAAATCTTATCGGCAATAACGTAACCGATATTATTTACGGCATTCAGATCGATACCCTTTTCCGTTCTGGTAACTAGCCACGCGGAATCGGAGTTGCAGACTCGCGTTGTAATTTTCGTGATTGTAGAAGCCAGCTCCTTGAAATCGAAAACTTTTGTAATAAGATTAGTAAGGTCCATCATAGAAGAAACTTCTTCGGCTTTGCGGTCAAACGCTTCTGCGGTCGGCAAGTGAAAGAGTGTGGTAAAAAATATTATGCCGTAATAAATCGAACCGTAGATCATTACCAGACCAAAAACTGTTTGCAGTCCCGGCGAGAAGGCAAAAAGCATCTGCTTGGTAATACTTGAATTGCTTGAAATGCCAAACGTAACGCCGAACAATACGGATAAGATAACAGAGATGATGAGCAGATAATACTTTTGTTTCTTCGTAAGAAAAGCTATCCATGCAACACGGATCGAATTCAAACAGATCAACACAATCGTCACCACATAAAATGCATCTCGCGGATAATCTAGCGACGAATCAATCTTTACAAGCAGATTAGAGAAAAAACTGAAAGCAAAAAAAACGAGCATCGTTTTGAAGTAAGTCGAAGGGTCTTTTTTTTGCCGTAGGAAAAACAGTTCACGGAACGTTGAAAATATATAAACGATTGCACCGAGAAAAACAAAAGTGAGCAGAACGGAAAAAAGCGAATTAAAAAAACCCAGATTCCCTTTTCCGCCGGAGGTCCCAATC
The DNA here is from genome assembly GCA_021786655.1 of Bacteroidota bacterium. Lineage (GTDB taxonomy): Bacteria > Bacteroidota > Ignavibacteria > Ignavibacteriales > Melioribacteraceae > Fen-1258. The sequence goes on along the minus strand of JAJYMU010000192.1, from coordinate 740 downwards.
AACGCATTGGCAATTGATATTATAAAGAAAAGTAATGCCGCCAGAATTCCGGCATTCAGCACAAGAGATAACGGCGAATCAACCTTCGAACTTAAAAATTGATGGACATAGTTATAAAGAAAAAATAATGTTCCGAAAACAAGAACTTCACTTATGATTGATAGTATCCATGAATCGTGAATCGGAAAAATGAGATTGAATAAGAAAAGTAATATTGATAACAATATTGCGTTTTCTAAACCCCCGCTCTGTGCGAACGACTTAATTTTATTTTGCATAGCCTGTCAATTAAGATTCACTTTTCACTGCTGGTACTGAGAGGTGTCCGACGTATCCGGTTTTACTTTCTGACGCGACTTCTTCATTTCGTCTTTGTACTTACGCATCTGCTCGCGTATTTTCATTTTTACCGAATCGTTCATTTTTTTGTCAAACATTTTCCCCAAGGAATCCATTTGCGCACCATACTTTTCCCAACTCTCTGCATTGCCCTTAGACAATGCTTCAAAAGTTTTGTTAATGATTTCGTACGGATTGACGATCTCAATCTCAAGAGGTTTACCACCTTTTGTTGCCGGCGGAACAGGGATTCTTAACGACGGACCGTATTTTATTTTTTGCTTGTTCAATTCAATCGACATTTGTTTAAGCTTGCTGGCAACTTCATTCAGCTTGATCTTTAGACTATCCGCCACAACATGCGACAAATGTTTTGTATCTATTGGTACAACCACTTTGTA
>JAJYMU010000298.1 GCA_021786655.1 Bacteroidota bacterium | reverse complement strand
CGAACTAGGAATGAAAAAAGTATTTGGACAGAACCGATATTTTTATATTTTACACAGTAACAATAACAAAATGGGGGAAACATGAATCTCTCAACTTCACCTTACTCCGTCGATAATTTCGTTTTCTTGGTTCCGCTTTTTTCAACTTCTCCTATTTTTAAAATTTTGTTCACAGGCAAAAATCCGCAATCACTGTTTTGCCGCAATGAAGTGATGCACAGCGGGCTGCATTCTGATGGGTTCGATTTTGGGTACCAATCATAAATGATTGTACTAATTAATCAAACACCAACCATTAATCAGGAGGGTAGAATGAAAGTAGTTCGTATGGTTCCATTGAGTAATGCCGGCAGCGGAAAAATTGCGGCATTCTTTGACATGCAGACTGATGACGAAATTGTCATCAAGGGATTCCGTCTTGTCAGCGGCGCTAACGGGTTGTTCATTTCTTCACCGAACGACAAGGGCAAAGACGGAAAGTATTATGAATCGGTTATTCTTCCGAAGGAAATGAAATCGTCTTTGGAAAAACTTGCCGTTGAGGAATACAATAACCGGCAAAAGTGATAGTTGTAAAATTATTCCGTAAGTCCGCAGTGTGCTTTTGAATTTTAGAAGTTGCTGCGGACTTTGTTTTTTCATTTGAACTTTTTTTGACGTAAAGTTGTAGAGTTATTACTTGTCACACAATTGAATAATAAAAAATCTCGCAAATGACGGAGTGTGTTTAGTGGCTACCGAACCTGTTTCATCTTCCAATATAGAATCCACCCGAAAATTAAAAAAAGCAATCAAGATGCGGCATGCAGTGGCGCTTTACGTTAGTTCCGTTCTCGGCTCAGGCATTTTGGTTTTGCCCGGATTGACTGCACAGCTTGCCGGACCGGCAGCTTTAATTGCATGGATTGTGTTGTCGCTCGCAAGTTATTCCGATCTTTATATATTTGCGTCGCTTTCCTCACGCAATCCGGAATCGGGGGGAATTTATGCATTCGCAAAAGAAAGTTTCGGATTGCCGGTAGCTGTTGTAACCGGCTGGGAGTTTATCTTCTGGTACGTTACCGGCGCGCCAGCCGCTACATTAATCGCCGCTTCATACCTTTCATTTGCGTTTCCGTTAAGCAGATTTGAAATATTTGCCGTTGCCGGCGCAATCATTTTGCTCGCGTTTATCGTAAATTATCTCGGCATTCACTTCAGCAACAAAATACAATTAGCGGTTGTCGTTTCGATAGTTGTACTTCTTGTAACTGCCGTAGTTCTTTCTGCCGAATCGATGAGCGCGCAAAATTTCTTGCCGTTTTCTCCGAACGGTTTATTTCCGATTGGAACAGCGGCAGCTTTAATTTTCTGGTCGTACCTCGGATATGAAAATGTTTCCAACGTTGCCGAAGAATTCGAAAATCCGAAGCGTGATTTCCAAAGAAGCATTCTTCTAAGCGTAATTCTCATTAGCGGATTGTACATTGCAGTTGCAGCGGTAACAATTGGAACGCAAGCTTACAAAGCCGGAGGAAGCGTTGCGCCTTTTGCCGCAATCTTTGCAAACGTTTTGGGAAGTCACGGAGCAATTGGAACAACGCTGCTTGCTGTTGTAATTATTTTTGCAACTGCCAATGCTTACACGGGAGGAATGTCGCGGGTTATTCTTGCTGTGGCTAAAGATAGAGGATTGCCCAAATGGTTCGATTACGTTGACGGCAAAACCGGTACGCCGACTCGAAGCTTGATGCTGCTTTCCGGAGCGGCTGTGTGCATGTTAACAATTTATTATTTCTTCAATGTTGATCTTCAAACTGCGCTTCTTATCCCAAGCGGTGCGGCTGTGCTTGTCTACATTATCGGTTCAGGCGCAGGTATCCGTTTGCTGCAAGACCGCGGAATAAAACGGATTCTTCCATGGCTCTCGCTGATAATGTCCGTTGTTATTCTTCCGTTTGTCGGAGTTCTTGCGCTGGGTTCAATTCTTACCGGAGTGCTGGCGTTTATTTATTTGCAGATGAGAAGCCGCCGCGGGAGATTAACTACAAAAAACAACTGAGCGTTGTGCTGCGGTTATAAGGCATCTTACTCTCGCATTAATCTTTCTTGTAATAGTTTTTGCATATCTCTACGACCATCTAAAACACAATGGATGAAAACTACTTTCTCTATAATTTGATAAATAATGCGATATGGTTTATATGTAAGTTCTAGGAAATCATCTATACCAAGTAAGCTTAATTCTAGAGGGACATGACCACGATTGGAATATTCTTGAAGAGATAAACATTTCTCATACAATTTTGAGTATAATTTTTCAGCTTTTTCTTCTGAATCATTGAAGAAAACATATTGATAGATTTCAAATAAATCTTCTTCGGCAGAAGAAACGATATTAACTTTGAACTTCACGTTGTCCCTGTTTGAAATCATTTATACGTTTTCGAACATTTTCAAATAATTTTTCAAGTGTTTTATAATTACCCTTTTTGATTTCTTTTCCACTCAACGCAAGTATCTTTAGTAGAGCAATACTTTCTTGAGTCTTTTCATATACTTTAACGTCTTGAAGAATAACTTTTGCTTCACCATTATGAGTAATAATTAATGTTTTCCGATTTTCCGCGACATCCCGAACAACCTCGGAGGCATGAGTTTTTAGATAACTAATTGGTTTTACAGCTTCACTAAATTTCATTTTATTCCCTTTCTTTTTGCGACTATAATATAGTCCTTTAAGCAGTCTAAATCAATTTCAGCATCGGATCAATTCTTGAGCCTTATTACGGCGTGGTTTTTAAGTCGCATATCCCGTGCCTTTTACGGGGCCGCCGCGGGAGTTTAACTACAAAAAACAACTGAGCGTTGTGCTATTGAGAACTATTAAAGACTAAGTCCTTTTTTAAGCGGTTAGGCAATTAATTTTAATGGCGATATCTGTTTACTTTTTTATGATTTTTATAAGTCTTTAAAATTGCTTCTTATTGTATAAGCCTTCAGCAAGATATCGAAATGTATTTTCAATAGCACTATATGGTGGTTGTGGGTTAAAACCCAGTTCCTCCTTCGCTTTGCTAATATTGCATTTCTCCTTCATCGAAAAAGCACTCAAGTAATTACGTTGAAGTTGGGGTTCCATATTTAATATTTTACTTCCGAATTCCATCATAGAAACTATCAGATACATTAAAGGTTTTGGAGGTTTGGGAGGCATTTTAATTTTACGTTGCGGATAAAGTCGTTGTGCTATTTTAACTATTTCGTCAACACTGGTATAATTTTCATTGGCAAGCAGGTAACGTTCTCCAGCTTTTCCTTTTGTCGCTGCTAACCAGGATCCTTCCGCTACATCACGGATATTAACAAAATTAAAGAAGAAACCGGGGTTAGCTGATAATTTACCATTTAGAACTGTTTGAAGTAATGACATAGAAGGTGTCATTGAGAAGCAATTTTCACCTATCATAGTGCTTGGAAGTACAGAAATCATTTTCAGCCCTAATTTATTAGCTAAATCCCACGCAAGTTTTTCTGAATCAGTTTTTGATTTAAAATATACATTTGATATATCAGGATTCCAGGTTGTTTCAGTAATAGGTATTTGTGTACGGTCTAAAGCACCCAACGAACTTACATATATTATTTTACCTACTCCGGCTTCCGAGGAAGCTTCAATAACGTTCCGGGTTGCAATCATATTCGCATCATAAATATCACGTTTAGGATTGAGAGACCAATGCTTAAATACAGCACCAACTTGATATAATACATCAACATTAATCAGCGCTTTTACCAAAGATGGCTTATCCATTAAATCGATATTTGCTACAGTACAACCTAAGTTATTAAAGATATGTCTTTTTTGTGTATTTCTTATTCCAGCGATAACTTGATCGCCTTTGGTTAAAAGAAAACGTACTAAGTTATTACCAAGATGTCCATTGGCTCCGGTAACAAGAGAAATATTCGGCATACTCTTACTCCTTTAAAAATTTATATAAATAGAACTCAATAGTTGTGTTATAAGTATACCAATTTATGATATACGCGATTAAACTTCCTTAACATTTGGTAAAAAATATCAGGGAGCTTTATTTATAACAGATTTTTTTAAGAAACTTTTTCTGATTCTACTTAATGATTGAGGAGTGATACCTAGGTATGATGCGATGTAGATTAAAGGAACTCTTTGAACAATTTCTGGTTGTTCCTGGATGAACTTTTCATAACGGGTTGGGGCATCCTCAGCTACCAAGGAACTGCGGTTACGGAGTTTCTCAAGTAAAGCATAATTTGTTATTTCCAGAGTAATTTGGCCCCAACTTGATATATTATTTTTCAAGTATTCAAAATCGTTAAAATCAATCTGGATAAGTTTACAATCAGTTATAGCTTGAATATTTATATCAGAAATTTTTCGACTGTTAAAGCTCTCAATGTCTACTGCAAATTGGTTTTCTTTAATAAAATACATTGTTATTTCATCGCCATTATTGTCAATACTGTAAGTTCTCATAATCCCATCAAGTATGAAACCGACATAATTGCAAACTCTACCACTTTCCAAATAATGAGTCCTCTTAGATAAAGTAATAGTTTTCGTAGAACTCTTTAGGAATTCCTTGTCGTCACTATTAAGAATCTGAAATCTTTCTATGAATTTTTGAAATCTTATGAAATCACTATCCATTTATATCACGAAAATTATTCATCAAAAATTGCCTAACTATAAACTAACCCGCCAACAGACTTCATGGCGGTTGTTGTTTATCTACCAATGTTTATTTTGTTTTTACTCTGCGTTTTAAATTTCGTGCGTGCTATCACGCACACTATTTTTTTAGTATTGGAAAGAAAAGAAAAATCTATATTTTTTGTTTGAAATCTATAAAACCAAGCGCCCTAGCGTTAGTCCGCCTTTGGAGGATTAAAGATGTGCTTTGGACTGTTTGAACTTAGCTTAAAAGAAAATTTTTGTCAACGTTTATTTGCAGAGGGATCAGTTAATTGAGTTGATGTTAAACTTGTTCCTGTACTCAACCGGCGAGACGCCCGCAATTTTTTTGAATACATCTCTAAATGCTTTTGTGTCTGTGTAACCAACATTAAACATAACTTCGGTTACGGTTTTTCTTCCGGCTTCCAATTGTTTCTTTGCCGCTTCAATTTTTACACGCTGGATGTATTCAACTATCGAATTGAAAGTTGCTTTCTTAAATCTCCGTTCAAAAGTTCTGCGCCCAACCTGAAATTTTTCCGAGAGCTGATCTACGGTGAGTTTTTCTTTGAAATGATTCTCGATGAACTCCTGTGCGTCTTTTATCAAATCGTCGTCGTGCGCTTTTTGTCCTTTGAAAATCATGAACGGCGACTGGCTGTCGCGCTCGGTATCCACCTGAAACATTTTAGAACAAACTATTGCAGCTTCTCTCCCAACATATTTTTCCACGAGGTACAGAATAAGATTGGAAGAAGAAAGCGCGCCGCCGCTTGAGTAAGTGCCTTGTTCGTCGGTGATCACTTTATCAATTGTTAGATGAACCTGAGGGAACATCTTTCTAAATTCGTTCTCAGCTCTCCAGTGTGTGGAACAATGTTTCCCGTCCAGCAATCCGGTTGATGCAAGCAAGAAAGCTCCCACGCATAGACTTGCAACCTCGGCGCCGGCTTTATACTGTTTAACTATCCAAGGAATGAATTCCGTGTTCAACGGTAGATTTACTTCAAGATCATCTTCGAGGGCAGGTACAATTATTAAGTCTGTCTTTGCAACTTCGCCGAGTAACTTGTTGGGAATGATTGTGTAGAGCCCATTGCTGAGTGAAACTTTGTCAGTCAATCCCACTAATTCCACGTTGAAGAATGGAGCTTTGCCAAGACTAATCAGGTAATTATTCACTTCGGAAAAAGCATGCCTAGGAATTTCAATGCTACTTAACCGGGCATTATTCAGAACCAATATTGATATGTGTTTCATGGCGCAAAGTTAAAAAGACGGCATGTCGCAATCAACCCCTTAGATTGTCGCATTTACGGTACGACAGAAACTGTATTTGCCATTATGTTTGCCTTTGTCAGCAGAAAGAAAGGATTATGGAAAAATACAGATTAGACAGCGACATAAAAGTTATTTGCGTTACAGCAGATTCATTCCCAAGTGGAATTTTAGGCGCTCACAATACGTTACACTCTATGTTGCCGTCCGACAACGGGAGAAACTTTTTTGGTATCTCTTCTCCCAATAAGAAAGGCGATATTATTTACAAAGCGGCGGTCGAGGAATCGTTTGCGGGAGAAGCGGAAAAACTTGGCTGCGATACTTTTGTAATTAAGAAAGGGGAATATATCAGCATACCGATTCACAACTTCATCAGTGACGTACTAAGAATCGGCAGGGCTTTCAAAGAGTTAATCGCCAATCCGAGAATTGATCCAAACGGTGTGTGCGTCGAAATGTACACGGGCAGCGATGATGTGCGTTGCATGGTAAGATTGGATCCGGTAAAACTAGCTTGACAAAAAATCATAACTAAAACTTCATTAAAAAAATAAAGGTGAATATCATGCTAAGAATAAATCCATACCTAAACTTCAACGGCAACACTGAAGAAGCATTTAATTTTTATAAATCAGTTTTTGGCGGAGAGTTTAGAATGCTGATGCGTTTCAAAGACACTCCGGAAGCCGATAAAATTCCGGCTGATGTGAGAAATCAAATTATGCATGTCGCTTTGCCGCTCGGTAAAGATAATGTGCTGATGGGAACGGATGCACCTGAATCAATGGGATTTGGTCTTAAGGTTGGAAACAATGTTCACATTTCAATACATACGGAAAGCAGGGAAGAGGCAGATAAATTATTTAATGGTTTATCCGCCGGCGGAAATGTTCAGATGCCTATGGCAGATATGTTTTGGGGTGATTACTATGGCGCTTTTACAGACAAGTTCGGAGTTCAGTGGATGATAAGTTTCACTAAGCAAGGTTAACAAATGAAAACAGCGAAAATTATTTTTTGGGTAACAACAAGCATAATTTTTCTTTTTGAAGGTGTAATGCCGGCTTTTACCTTTCAAACGGAAATGGCTAAAGAAGGTATCAGACATCTTGGTTATCCCGAATATTTTGGAAATGCGTTTGTAGTGTTTAAAGCCCTTGGAGCTTTGGCTTTAATTATTCCAATAATTCCCAGGCGAATAAAAGAATGGGCATATGCCGGTTTTGCGTTCGATTTTATTTTTGCGTGCATAAGTCTATGGGCAGTGGATGGATTTGGCGGGCAAGTACTTTTCCCACTTTTATTTCTTGTAATTCTTGCTACATCCTATGTCTTTCACGACAAAATTAGTTCGACCAATTTGTAAATAATTTAGCGTATTGAAAGGTGTGAAATTAAATGAAAGGGAAAGCAAAGTGAGAAAACTAATTCTGAAAATGTTCGTCTCTGTGGATGGATTTGTATGCGGACCGAATGGTGAGATAGATTGGATCTTTAAAAGCATGAATGAAAATGCTGCAGATTGGATTGTTGATACATTATGGCAGTCAGGTGTGCATATTATGGGAAGTAAAACGTATCAAGATATGGCAGTGTATTGGCCAACTTCAACACAATCGTTTGCTGCTCCTATGAATGAAATTCCGAAAGTAGTTTTTACAAAGAAAGGTTTTGTGGAGCGCCCGGATGTTAATCTGACTACCGCTGCGCTTAAAGATGCGTCTCGAATTAAGCAAGGCGGTGAAATAAATTATTCAAAAATAAATAATACTGATTGGGCATCCCCTCAAATAGCGCGCGGCAATCTTGCGGAAGAAATCAATAAGTTGAAACAACAATCCGGTAAAAACGTTTTGGCTCATGGTGGTGCAAGTTTTGCACAAAGTCTTGTGGAGGGAAATCTTATTGATGAGTACCGGCTTGTGATACATCCTGTGTCGCTCGGGAATGGACGTTCTCTTTTCTCAAGACTGACCAAACCGCTTAATCTGAAGCTTGACAGTAGCACTGAATTTGACTCAGGTGTTGTTGCTCACGTTTATCATCCGTTGGATGCTTAAGCTAGCAGCTGGCAAAGCAAAATA
>JAJYMU010000117.1 GCA_021786655.1 Bacteroidota bacterium | reverse complement strand
GGAAACGTTTTGATGGAAGACGAAGGCGCTGGCGTTGAGGTAGTCCGCAGATTGGAAAGCGAGACATTGCCTGACAACATCGATTTACTTGATGGCGGCACCGGCGGATTTCATCTTCTGGCTCAACTGAGCGGTTACAAAGTAATAATAATGGTTGATGCAACTTTAGATGATGATGAAGAAGGAACTATCAAACTGACCGAACCAAAGTTTGCCTCTGATTTTCCGAAAGCTCTCTCAGCTCACGATATCGGGTTGAAAGATTTGGTTGAGTCGCTGATTCTGCTGAATGAATTCCCCAAGATTTATCTCTTCACAATTTCGATAAAACATTTTCACAATGTATCGATGCAATTGTCTCCAGCTATCCAAAATGCAATTCATCAAACAGCGGAAAAAGTTGTTGAGCTTATCAATCAGCTCAATCAATCCTTGCCAAAATAATTCTCGACTAAAAGAACAGCAGCGGAATATGTGCGAGCGCAAGTATTCCAAACCGCTGAAATGTTTTTGTTCTCAGCGAAGGAACAAAATAACCAAAGTAAATTCCTTTGATAACTGTATTGCTCAGCATAGCGACAATAATTGCCGTCGAAACAAGCTTCGGATCGAACCATGATGAATGTGCGATCGAAAAAATGAACGGATCGATATTGGCAATACCGACTACACCGGCAAACGTAAATATTCCATGCGCGCCGACGTACTGATTAATAATTTTTGTAAGAACAGAAATTGCAACGAACAGAATTCCAAATAACATTGCCGGTTTTATCTCGAACGGATTCTGCAAGTTCTTTAGTTCTTCTTCCACTGCAGATGTCTCCGATGACGGATCATGTTTGATGTATGACGAGGCAATTCCAACCGCGAACAAAAAAATCATTTTCAACCAGAGTGTTTGTGCAATCACGGGACTGATTACGAAGATGATAACTAAAAATTTTATGTACATGATGCTGCTTGCGGCAATACTTCCTTGAAGCGAGCTAATTGCAAGAGTCGGATCTTTTTTTGCAATTCTTCCGTTGGCAATACTCACTGCAGTACTCGATACAATTCCGCCAATTAAACCGGATAAGTACAACCCGACTTTTTGACCGAGGAATTTTGAAAGCAAATAACCAATGAAACCGATTGTGGAAACCAGAATTACGATCTGCCAAATTTGTGATGGGTTCAGCTCGAAGTCGGTAAAATTTTTATTCGGCAGTACCGGCAATATTATTAGCGTTACAAGCAAAAATTTTAGAACTGCTGTAAACTCGGCACGGTCGAGTTTCTCAACAATATTTTCAAGCTCGGCTTTTTCAGACAGCAACATTGTATTGATAATTCCGATTGCCATTGAAACCCAAATATCAACCATCAACGCCAATGCACCAACGACAAATGTAAGGAGAGCGGTGATTTCACTTGTGGCGCCGACCTTCTCTGTCCTAACTTTTGAAAAATAAGAAACACCCGCGAGTACGGATATACTCAGCAACCCAATTGGCAGCATTAATGTTACACCTAATTGATAAAGCCATGCGCAGCCGAAACCTAACATGCTGATTATAGGAAAAGTTCTGATGCCGCCGAGGGCAAGTTTGCGTTTGCTTTTTGTACCTTCGCGTTCAAGACCGACAAGCAACCCGAGAGCAAGGGCAACAATAAAGCGCAGTTGAAAAGTCCATTCGATCGAATTCATTTCATCTCAATTTTTTGTTATGAATCTAAGATTCTTGACTGCAAGATTCAATAAATGAATTGATTAGCCAAGGTATCCCGCAAGAGGGAACAAGGGATTTATTACGGTTGTGCAATCATTCATAACCTACTGAGTCTGAGTGGATTTTCCATATATTTATATATATTTGACTTGTCAAAATGATTTTTCAGAAATAGTTTAGCGGCAGTTTTTATTATCAACTCTTCAATATTTTTTAATAAAATCGGGATGAAACCTTAGATGAATTACAAAGTATTTAAAAGAAGTATTGCGTTATTGATATTCATCGCGACCGGAATAGTTTACTATCTAACCGTTCAACCCTCGGTTTCTTTTTGGGATTGCGGCGAATATTTGGCAACGGCGTATAACTTACAAATTCCTCATCCGCCCGGAGCGCCGCTGTTTCTGCTTCTGGCAAGATTTTTCTCAATGCTTCCCATCGCTACGAATATTGCGTTTAGAATGAATCTTATTTCAGTTTTAACGAGCGCCGTTTCCGCCTCGATGCTTTATTTCATAATTATCAAAGTGATTGAAAATTACAGAGGCAAGGATTACAAATCCTTCGCAGACGCGGCATTGATTTACGTTATTGCTGCAATTGGCGCGTTGACAAATGCATTTGCTTATATCTCGTGGTGGAACGCCGTTGAAACGGAAGTTTATGCGACCAATACTTTTGTGTTCGCCGCGATTATGTACATAATGTTAATCTGGAATGAGCGCGCGGATGAAGTTGATAATGAAAAATTTATTTTGCTGCTTGCTTACCTTGTGGGGCTATCCACAAGTCTAAGATTGATGGGTGCGCTTACCACGCTTTCGATCATAATGCTCATCATGTTCAGAAAATATATTACTGATGAAAAAGAGTTAAAGAAAACAATCTACTATTTTCTGGTGAACGTCGGTATAGTTTTACTTTTGGCAATCGTGCTGTGGGCTAGCCAAACTGCCACTCAACCTCCGATGCCGGAAGAATATCAAGCATTTGATGTGAAGTTTGCGGCGATAATATTTTTTGCCACCGTAGTCTTTATCGGTGCTTTTTGGAAAAAACTGGTGCATAAAAATTCCATCTACTATGTGCTGCTCGCCGGAGGAATTTTGCTTGTTGTTATTTATCCCGGACTGGTAAGATATCTGCCCGATTTAATCGGAATGATTTCCGGTTCGAGCAACAATCTTGCGTTGATAACCATGATCGTAATTTTTGCAGTGCTGGGTTATTTGATTTATTTCACTAAGAAAAAGAATAAGCCGACTCTCAATCTTGTAGCAAAGTCTTTTCTATTTATACTTTTAGGATTTACCTCTTATGTAGTAATAATAGTCCGTGCTGAGCTTAATCCGCCGATCAACGAAAATGCGCCGTCGAATTTTAGTTCGCTTGTAACTTATCTTAACCGCGAACAGTACGGCGAATGGCCGAGTTTCCAAAGAAGATACACAACTGAATCACATCAGCAGGGAGTCTTCACCAATTATTCCAGCGATCTGGATTTCTTGTGGAACTACCAGATGAACCACATGATGACGAGATACATACTTTGGAATTTTGCCGGTAGAGAATCATGGGATCAGGATTCGGGACCAAACGTTTGGCCGTTTAACGGCGTAGCAAATCTATTCGGAAAATTATTCGGATTGAAATTTAGCGGCGACGCATCAAAATCTTATTTTGGAATTCCGTTCTTGATAGGGTTGCTCGGAATTTATTTCCACTTCAGAAAAGATTGGAAGATGGCGGCGATCTTCATGGTCCTATTCTTTCTCATCACTTATGCAACGGCATATTACCAGAACCAGCAGGAGCCGCAGCCGAGGGAGAGAATTAAATTTTACGGAACCATGTGTTTTATGTTCAGCATCTGGATAGCCGTAGGGCTTCATAATTTGATTGAACTTATCAAACAAAAGTATTCGAAGTTTCAGATTGTAAAATATTCGCCAGGCGTAGTTCTTGTGCTCGCATTTGTTTTTCTGCCGATGAGATTGTTCCAATCGAACTACCGTGAACAAGATAGATCGAAAGATTGGCTGCCGTGGGATTTTGCTTACAACATGTTACAAAGCTGCGAGCCGAATGCAGTTCTTTTCACGAACGGTGATAACGATACATTTCCGCTTTGGTACCTTCAGGAAGTTGAAGGAGTGCGGCAGGATGTTAGAGTTGCAAATTTAAGTTTGATAAACACTCCGTGGTACATTCGCCAGCTTAAGTATGAATCACCGCACGGCGCAAGAAAAGTCGATATGAATTTAAGCGACCAAGATATTGACGATATTCGTCCGGTTAGATGGGAAACAAAAACAATTGATCTGCCTGTACCTGCCGTGCTTGATAGTTCTCTGGAAGTTAGAAAGAAATTGGCGTTACAGGATACAACCGTAACTTGGCAGGATAAAGTTGAGTTTAAAGTTGAGCCGACTCTAAACTTTGGCGATGTTACGGCAGTCCGCGCTCAGGATATTGCGGTTCTCTCAATCATCGAAGCAAACAACTGGAAACGCCCAATCTACTTTGCAACAACATGCAGCAACGACAGCAAAATAGGTTTGGACGATTATCTGCAGCTCGACGGACTTGCATATCAACTTGTTCCTTACAAGAACCGAGGCAACATTGAAATGATGGACGAAGGCAGAATGTGGAAAAACTTGATGGAAGAAAATCCGTCATACAGCAAAACTTTTCAGCCGGGATTCAAATTTAGAGGTATGAACGACAAGAGCATTTATTACGACGACAATCATGAAAGGATGATTCAGAATTATCGCGGTTTGTATCTACGACTTGCAATGCATTTCACCGGTCATAAAGAAAACGCTAAGGCGATTCAAGTTTTGGATTTCATGCAAAAAGAAATTCCGCTTGATTATGCTAAGGCGGACTACCGAATACTTTTTGACATCTCAAACATTTATTATGCGGCACATCGGATGGATAGATACAAAGAACTTGCTTCGTATGTTGAAAAGAGTGCGCTCCAACGGATTAGTACAAATCCGAGAGAGATAACATCTTACTATAATCCTTACACGTTGCTTCTTCAGGTTTACGAAAATCTTGAAGAATATGGCAAAGCAATAGACATTTTGAACAAGCTGAAGGTTTTCTATCCGAACGATCCAACTATTGAACAGTTATTAAGTAAATATCAAAGTTTGATGAAGGCACCGGCTAAACCATAAAAAATTAGAATGGCATTAATCTTTTAGCATTTCAGGTTGTCTAACGCGCGGGTGAAAACCCGCGCTTTTTTTATAATAATATAAATTGAAACTTTATAGAGCGTGCTGATTGTTTAAGCATTGTGTTTATCTGTTATTATTGTGACCAACTGATAGAAAAGTTAATTAATGAGAATATATTTATCACAACTAATAATCAGCAGACCCCAACGTCTTTCTATTCCAATTCCACTTCAAAACATTTTTTATTTTTAAAGGCAAGGACTTAAGATGCATCTTTCCAAGAAATCATATTACATTCTAAGCGCTGTTGTACTGTTTCTTGTGCTGATATTTATTTTGAAAATTGCTTCGTCTAAATCCGCCATGCGGCCAAGTCTGAGACCTCTAGTTGTTGTTGGAATGGTAACCAACGGAGACGCGGTAAGAACCGAAACTTTGACGGGTGATATATTGCCGATTCAGCAGGCAAGCATTTTTTCTAAAGTGAACGGTAACATTGAAAAAATCTTTGTTGATATAGGCGACCGTGTAAATCAGAATCAATTGTTAGCGCTAATTGATACAACTATTTATGCTCAGAACGCCAAGCAGGCAAAGGCAAACTTTATGCAAGCCGAAGCAAATTATGTGAATGCAAAATTAAATTATGAGAGAAACAAAAAATTATTGGCGCAAAAGTTAATTGCTCAGCAAGATTTAGATAATGCAACGGCAAGTTTTGGTGTCGCATCGGCTCAGCGTGAAGCGACGGAGGCGGCGTACAACAACGCTTTGACCCAACTAAACTACTGTAAAGTTACAGCGCCTTTCGGCGGAACGATAACAAAAAGAATGCTTGATCCCGGAGCGTATGTTACTGCTTCAACGGGTAATCAAAGTTCCATTCTGTTTACGTTGATGAACATCGATCGTCTTAAAAGTATTGTGAATGTTCCGGAAAGAAGCGTTCCGTATTTAAATAATGTGAAAGATGTTGTAGTCACAGCCGACGCTTTGCCAAATCAGAAATTTTACGGGAAGATCAGCAAGATCAGTCAGTCGGTCGATCTGGCAACAAGAACCATGGCTGTAGAAATTAGTATCGACAACAGCGCCAGAACGTTAAAACCGGGAATGTTTGCAACAGTGCAATTTATTCTCGAAAAGAAATCCAATACGCCAATTCTTCCTAATCAGGTGATTTTGAATGACGAAAAAGGTGACTTCGTTTATTTGGTGAATCCAGATACGACCGTTTCCAAAAAATATGTGAAGATTGGAATTAGAATGGACAGCACGTTTGAAGTCTTATCCGGACTGAATGGAAACGACCGGGTTGTTGTGGTGGGACAAAATTTAGTTAAAGACAAAATGAAAGTTAAAATAGCGAAGTAAAAAATTTATGTGGCTAACCAGACTTGCTCTAAAATACCCCATCACAACATTGATGGCAGCGATTGCAATTTTTGTATTGGGATTTGTGTCGTTTGTTCAGTTGCCGATCGATATGCTTCCGAATATTCAGATTCCGGTTGTAAGTGTAATAACATTCAACAGCGGCGCCGGTCCATCGGATATGGAACAGACGGTAACGGTTCCGATTGAACGCGCGGTCAGCTCAACGAACAATGTTAATTATGTTCAATCAACTACACGCGAGGGCATGTCGCAAGTGCGCGTTAATTTTAATTGGGACGCGAGTACAGATGTAGGATTGATCGACGTAATCCAAAAAGTGAATAGAGTTTTGAATTTGCTTCCGACCGCAGCGTCTCAACCGCTGGTCTTACGATTTGACATAACCAATATCCCCGTTTGTACAGTCGCTCTCAGCGGCGACATAGATGAACGCGCATTGTACGATATAGCTTACAATGTTATTGAACCACAACTAGAACATTTGCCCGGTGTTGCGTTTGCTCAAGTTACCGGCGGAAAAATTCGTGAGATACATATAAAGGTAGATCGCAACAGATTGGATGCGCTCAATTTGTCGCTTCAGCAAATTACGCAAGCGGTGGCTTCTTCCAACTTAATTGTTCCTTCCGGTGATCTTAAATCCGGCGTGTTCGATTATTCGCTTAAAACAGAAAGTCAGTTCAATGTTGTTGAACCGATGGGCAACATCGTAATCAAAAATGTAAACGGAGTTCCAATCCGTGTGCGTGATGTTGCGTTTGTTGAAGATTCGTATCAAGAACAAACTGAAGTTATTCGACACAACGGAAGACCGGGTGTGATTTTGAGAGTGCAGAAAACTTCCGGCGCTAACACGGTAGAAGTTGTAAATGCCGTTGTGAAAGCATTGACAACTTTGAAAGATGTTCCGCCGTCAGTGAAAGCTTCGCTTGGTCTGGATCAGAGTTTATACATCCGCCAGTCAATCAGCGGATTGTCGCAAGAAGCGGTATTGGGTGCTTTGCTGGCAACGCTGATCATTCTTATGTTCTTGCGCAACGCCAGAAGCGCTTTAATTATTTTTCTTGCAATCCCTCTTTCAATTCTTGCAACTTTTATATTCTTCAGATTCAGTGGAACAACTCTGAACATAATGACATTTGGCGGTCTGGCGCTTGGCATTGGAAGGTTGGTGGACGATTCTATCGTTGAGTTGGAAGCGATCTCGCGGCATTACGGAACAATGCAGAGTGACAAGAAGCCGAAAATGCAGGCAACATTGGATGCCGCCCTTGAAGTCGCTTCGCCAATTTTTATTTCAACACTAACCACTGTTATTGTATTTCTTCCGGTAATTTTCTTAACGGGAATTGCAAAGCTTCTATTTCTTCCGTTGGTAATTACAATTACGGTTGCGTTGTTCTCCTCATTCTTTGTCTCACGAACCGTAACACCGTTGATGTGCTATAAATATTTGAAAGCGGAGAGGGAATTCAATCCTAATTCTAAAAAGTTCGCCGACCGCGCCCAAAATTTCGCAAAAAATTTTCTGGATCGAATCGATTCTTACTATCAAAACACTTTAACGAAAGCATTGAAACGAAGAAAGTTGGTAATACTCGGCGTAATTGGTTTCTCGGTACTTTCATTTTTGCTGTTCAAATTTATCGGAACGGAATTTTTTCCAGATGCGGATGAAAGTCAATTCTCTATCAACTTGCGATTACCCGTAGGAACCAGAATCGAGGAAACGGAAAAATTTGTTGAGCGCATCGAAAAAATGATCCGTTCCAACGTACCTGAGGCACAGACAATCATTTCCGATATCGGCGTGCCGAATGCGCGAAGCGGAAATTTATTCGGCGGAAATTCC
>JAJYMU010000157.1 GCA_021786655.1 Bacteroidota bacterium | reverse complement strand
ATGGAAGGCTTTCGGCAATAACCAGCGGCATGTCGATGATCACGCTTTGTGGATCGATCCTAAAGACACAGAACATATATTGATAGGCGGGGACGGCGGTGTTTACGAAACATTCGACAGCGGAAAGAATTTTCTTTACAAATGCAATTTGCCCGTTACTCAATTCTACCGCGTGAACACAGATAACGAACTTCCCTTCTATAATATATACGGCGGAACACAGGACAATAACAGTTTCGGCGGGCCATCGCAAACGATTAGTTCCGACGGAATTGTAAATTCCGATTGGACTGTAACGCAAGGCGGCGATGGATTCTGGACCGCAATCGATCCGACTAATCCAGACATAATTTATGCAGAAGCTCAGTACGGAAACGCAGTTCGTTACGACCGCAAAAGCGGCGAATCGATAGATATTCGTCCCGAACCGGCAGAAGGCGAAAAAACTTTTAAATGGTACTGGGATGCGCCGTTGCTTATCAGTCCGCATTCACCAACGCGATTGTATTGCGCTGCAGAAAGAGTTTTCAGAAGCGACGACCGTGGTGATTCGTGGACAGAAATCAGCGGCGACTTAACAACTCAAACAGACCGCAATTCATTTCCGGTGATGGGAAAATATTGGAGTATTGATGCTGACGGAAAAGATGTAAGTACTTCTTTGTTCGGTTTGATTGTTTCATTTGCCGAATCTCCAGTTAAAGAAAATCTTTTGTATGCCGGAACTGACGACGGATTAATTCAAATTACCGAAGACGCAAAGACATGGCGCAAAGCCGGCGACTTTCCGGATGTTCCTCAATACACATTTGTTAGCGATGTACTTCCGTCGCGCTTCGATGAAAATGTAGTTTACGCTTCTTTCAATAACGAACAGCGCGATGATTTCAAACCGTATCTTTTAAAAAGTACGGACAAAGGAAAAACATGGGAATCAATCGCGAACAATCTTCCGAAAGATGGTCCCGTTCATACGATTGCGCAGGACCCGGTAAATCCGAACTTATTATTCGTTGGAACTGAATGGGGATTTTTCTTCAGCATTGACGGCGGGCAAAAGTGGATTCAATTGAAAGCCGGTTTGCCGATTGTAAAAGTATGCGATATTAAAATTCAGAAACGCGAAAGCGATTTGGTGTTGGCAACTTTCGGTCGCGGTTTTTATGTGCTCGATAATTATTCACCGTTAAGACAAGTGACAAAAGAGCTTCTTCAAAAAGATTCTTACATCTTTCCGGTGAAAGATGCATTGATGTATATTCAAAAAGGCGGACGATACGGACAAGGTTCTACTTACTTCAAAGCTCCCAATCCAGAATTTGGCGCAACGTTTACTTATTACATAAAAGATGTTCCAAAAACTTTGAAAGCTGAACGACACGAAAAAGAGAAAGCATTATTCAAAGACGGCAAACCGATTCCTCAACCAACAACCGACGAACTTCGGGCAGAAGAAAATGAAAAAGCACCATATTTGATTTTCACAATTTCCGATGAAGCCGGAAACGTAGTAAGAAAAATTACAAAAGCCGCGAGCGCAGGAATTAACAGAGCCGTTTGGGATTTGCGTTACGAAAGTTGGAATCCGGTTAACCTAAAGGATAATAAATTCGATCCGGTTGCAAAGATGAGAAGCGATCTGTTTGTTTTACCAGGTAAATATTCTGTATCGATGGCAATGGTTGTCCGCGGCGAAGAAAAACAACTTGCCGGACCAGTGACATTCAACGTTGTTCCGTTGAACAATACAACTCTCCCGGCATCGAACAGAGCCGAAGTTGTTGAATTCCAAAGAAAAGCTGCAGAGCTTGCAAGAACCGTTGTTGGTGCAAGAGATCTTATGGGTGAATTGACGAAAAGAGTTGTATTGATAAAACAGACGCTGAATAATACTCCATCGGCATCGTTCGATTTGTTCAAGCGCGCATCTGATGTAGCGAAAGAACTGGATGATATTAGTTTCGCATTCGAAGGACAGAAGCCGAAGGCAAGTCAAGAAGAAGTTCCGCCGGAAAAGGTGCCGCTCAATCTTCGTTTAGAAACACTTACCAGTACGCAATGGCGTTCAACTTCCAATGTGACGAAGAATCAGAAAGTTGCATATCAAGTTTTGTATGATGAGATTCAACCAATTTTGGAAAAGCTGAAAACGATTACCGATGTTGAACTTAAGTCGATAGAATCAGAAATGGAAAAAATCGGTGCGCCTTGGACACCGGGACGAATGCCGGAATTGAGAAGATAAACTAATTTATTGCGGCTGATTAAACATTTATACCTTTTTATTCAGCCGCTAATCTTTTATCTGTAATTCGTGTGCCGGAGGTGTAAATAAACAAGAGGAAGAAAAGTAATGACTGACAGTAAACCGAAGACGGATTTTTACGGAAGGATTAAACAGGATTGGTAAAATACGGAGTCCTTTGGATTTCCTTGTTCAGCGGTCAACTATTAACCCAACGGGTAATTCCGAACATGAATCAGGCGCCAGAAATGGAAAGTTGCTAGATTATGATAAAAAGAAAATAAATAAAAACGCATTAGTGCGTAGTTGCAGTAGTTAGCTGCAATTGCCCTTTACAATAATTAAGAAAGGAGTGCATTACTATGAAATGCCGTTTACAGTTGTGCGCAATAGTCAGTCTGAGTACGTTTCTGAGCACTGCCGCAGTCGCTCAAAGCCAAACAGTTTCCAACACATTAGTCGGCAAGGTGATATGTGGTTATCAGGCATGGTTTCAATGCTACGGCGACGGATCGCCGATGCAGAAATGGTTTGGCTGGGCTAATGGCTCCTATCGGGATTCTAATGTCCGTCCGCACGCTGGCTTCCTTTCGTTCGACATCTATCCTGATATCTCCGACTATCCCCCTTCTTCTTTGTTCCAAACTGGTTTTCAAAACCTTGGAGATCGTAGGTCCGCGAAATTGTTCTCCTCGTGGACGGAGGAGGTCATCGACAAGCATTTTTCCTGGATGCAAATGTATGGGATTGATGGAATCGCGTTCCAAAATTTCACCGTGGGTTCATCCGACCTTGTGTATAAGCAAAACCACGACAGCGAAAGTGTCCGGATAAAAAGAGCCGCGGAAAAATATGGAAGGATATTCTACGTTATGTATGACATCAGCAGTTTGCAGGCGAGCCAATTTGACTCCTTGAAAACTGATTGGGCCAATAAAGAGGCCGGCGTTCTTCACTTGACATCTTCACCACAGTATGCCACTCAAAATGGAAAGCCCGTTGTCGCAATATGGGGATTTGGCTTTATAGACAGAGTGGGAACTCCTTTGCAGTGTCTTGATGTCATAAATTGGTTCAAGAGTCAAGGATGTTATGTTGTGGGAGGAGTGCCAACATACTGGCGTACCGGGAACAATGATTCAAAGCCGGGATTTGATTCGGTATATAAAAGCTTCGACATGCTTTCCCCCTGGACCGTGGGCCGCTTTGCAGATACGTTGAGCGCAGACAATTATGCCCAAGACATCTTAGTGCCCGACTTACAGTACTGTCAGAAAAACGGAATAGATTACCAGCCCGTGATGTTTCCAGGCTTTTCTTGGTCGAATTGGAATGGCGGTTCACAAAATCAAATTCCAAGAAACAGAGGCGAATTCTTGTGGAGACAGTTTCGAAATATGAAGCAAGCGGGCATTCAATCAATGTATGTTGCAATGTTTGATGAGTATAACGAAGGGACAGCAATCTTAAAGGCGGCCGATAGCTATTATGAAATCCCCACAGACCAATATTTCGTGACTACCAGCGCGGATGGCACGTATCTCTCTTCCGATTTTTACATGCGTTTGGCGGGGAAAATAACTCGAGTACAAAACAATCTCGATCCGCTTACTGCACACGTAACAATTCCATACTCCGAAGGACCATGGTACTTCAGGACAAGCTTCGAACAAAACTATGATGCCCAGCCGAATTGGATTAGTACACCAGATCCTAGCTCAATTCCAACGAATGTATCCTCCGCGAGTTGTGCACCTGTTCAAGAAGAGCCGAGATTAGGTCAGTATGCGTTGAAGGTTAGTGGAACGGTAACCTCAACCGCAGGAGCGTTTTACTACTTCAAAGTTTTCGATGTGAATATTCCCGTCTTACCAACCTCAAACCTCACATTCTACACCTTCCCGAAAGACAGTTTGGCGCGGCATATTTCAGTTGACCTCTACATGGCTGACGGAAGTAACTTAAGGGATGCTGGGGCCACGGACAGTACCGGTCTTTCAATGCATCCTGCGGCGGGAAGAGGACAGCTCAACACGTGGAACAAAACGAGCTGCAATATTGGAAAGTGGATCAACGGAAAAACAATCAAACGTATCATGGTCGCGTATGACAACAGATCCCCGACAGGAAATTTCACTGGGTACGTCGATGATATCTCAGTCTACGCAGGCGCTGCTGATACAGCGACTACAAGCATAATGAATAGTAGCATTCCCGCGCCAAAAGGCTTTCATCTATCGCAAAATTACCCAAATCCCTTCAATCCATCTACAACAATCCGTTACGAAGTTCCAGTCGCAAGCCATGTCTCGCTGAACGTGTACGATGTTCTCGGCAGAAAGGTGGCAACGCTGGTGAATGAAACAAAACAAGCTGGCCGCTATGAAGTGCAATGGAATCCCAGCCAAACAAATGGCGGGCAAGTCTTTGGTTTGTCAAGCGGCGTCTATTTCTATGTTTTGCAGGCTGGTTCATTTGTTGACACAGAAAAACTTCTTTTGCTTAAATAGTGACGGGCAACTGCAGCTAACACGGCAAACAACGACACTCGCTCATCCCGCAAAAAAGCAGCGGGACACAAAGAGCGTGTTTGATATGGCTGTGCTGAAGCTCTGTAAGAAAATTAGTTTTGCTCGTTCCATCCCGCCAGTCATTTACAGAATGTTGGTCGGGCGGGGCGGCGTTGTTTGCCGAAACGTTATGAACGTTTTATGCTTAAATCAGTCTCAAGAAACTGAATGAACTTCGGTTTTAAAACTTTGCAGACGTTGCAATCGGGAGTGCTGAAGTAAACTGCGGTCGCTTGATTTGAAGAAGTGAAAGAATGGAATTCACTCAGTGAAATTTTATCAGTTTGCATTTAAGCGGAAATAGAATTACCAAACAATGAAATAAAAAATACTATTTATGCCTTACCTCTTTTTTCGAACTCTTCCCTGCTCACAAGCCGCTTTTCACAAACCCGGAATTGGTGAATATCGAAAAACTTTTTTAACCCGTTCGCATATTTTTCAATATTAGGAACGCGAATATAACCGTCTTTAAGCTCACCAGTTTTTCTATTTTTAAATTTAAAATTAATGTATAGCTCTTCTGGCATGCACAACCCCGATATTTTAGTGCTCAAAAGTAGCATCTAAATTTTGATTTTTCAAATATCAATTAGAGCTTTCTAAATATTTTAGGTGTACACAATTTAAACGGTGTGAGTTGGTTTAACTCTTTTCTGCCTTAATGTTTACGAACTACCTATCAACACTCCGGCAAGAAATACTAAAATGCCGCCGATAACTACTTGAAAGATCGCGGTGCCGAGCGGGGTATCCATAAATTTGTGCCGCACCCATGAGATCACACCCAGCTCAATAAGAACAACAATTACGGCGATTGTTGTTGCAGTGTAAACATTAGATATGAGATACGGCAATGTATGACCGATTCCTCCGAGGGTTGTCATCAATCCCGTGATCGCTCCGCGCATCCAAGGATGTCCGCGACCCGTAAGAGTTCCATCATCCGAAAGCGCTTCTGCAAAGCCCATACTTATTCCCGCGCCGATACTTGCGGCAAGACCGATCAGAAAAGTATCGAAACTGTTATGAGTTGCAAATGCCGCTGCGAACAACGGCGCCAAAGTGGAAACCGATCCGTCCATTAATCCGGCAAGTCCAGGCTGAATTACCTGCAACAGGAACAAACGTTTCTGTGCCGCCTGTTCGGATTCAACTTTTGCGCTGGCTTCCATTGCCTGCGCAGTGTGAACATGTTTACGCTCTTCGTCTGTTAAATCGCCTAACAGTTGGCGAATGCTGGCGTCGGTAGTTTTCTTTGCTGACGCCTCATAAAATCTTCCGGTTTCAAGTTCCATCTCCTGCGCAAATTTTCTTGCAGTTGAAATTCTTAAAGGGCGTGCCCGCCAAACCGGTTTTCGCGTAACAAATCCTCTAACGTCTTCGCGGCGAATTAAAGGAATGTGCTCGCCAAATTTACTTTTGTAAAGATCCAAAAGGCGGTGTCTGTGTCCGTCTTCTTCTTTTCGCATTCTAACAAATTCATTTGCCTGTTCCGGAAAATCAGCGCGGAGACCTTCGGCAAAGTCGTCATAAATGCGGGCATCTTCCTCTTCGAGCGAGATTGCGAGAGCAAGTATTTCTTGTTCAGTTAAACTGTCGAACGAACGCATCTATAAAACTCCTTTTAAAAAATTATAGTGAAATTTTTATTCGCTTATTTCGGTTCGTTAATTTTGAACCGAACTCTCAAGACGCCGTTTTCAAAACCGGTTGAGATAATTCTGAATCCGCCGATTTCTTTCGTTGATGTCACATGCGGACCGCTGCACAAACATTTATCATAATCACCGATGCTGATGACGCGAAGAGTTTCGCCGGCTTCTTCAGGCAATCTTTTAAAGCTGAAATATTTTGCAGCATCGTCCCGTTTCATGAACTCTTCTTTCACTTGCTGATCGGAACTGATAACCGCATTTATTTTGTCTTCAATTGTTTTTATCTCTTCCGACGTCAAATCACGATCAAAATGATAATCACATTTTGATTTTTTCTTTTCTATATGAGCGCTGAATGATCTGCCGCGTTTGAACATCTGATCCATTGTACCGTTCAACAAATGTTCGGCAGTATGCATCGGCGGATAATATTCTTTAGGGTTTTCGTTATAATCCATCTTGTTCCTTGATTCTGGATGCTTGATACTCAATACTGTTCAGATTCCCTACCACGCATACGCTTCCGGCGCTTGATTGCCGGGTCCGGGCCAGATCTCGTCAAGCTTCTTCAAAGTTTCTTCAGTCAATTTGATTTCGAGAGCTTTAACATTTTCGTCAAGCTGCTCAACGGTTCGCGGACCAACTATTGGCGAAGTAACGACCGGATTGCTCAACACCCATGCAAGCGCAACATCGGCAGGTCTGTGACCAATTTCTTTGCAAAGCTTTTCATAAGCTTCAATTTGCGGGTGAAGTTTTTCAACGGATTTCTGCAACGGCTCACGCGTTCGTCTTCCCTCTTTAGATTTTTCCAAAACGCCGCAAAGGATTCCGCCGCCAAGTGGGCTCCATGGAATTAATCCAATTCCAAAATGTTTGCAAGCAGGAATAACCTCCAGTTCGATGTGACGATTGCGTAAACTGTAGATGCTTTGTTCGGAAACAATTCCTAGAAAACTTCTTTCCATGGCTTTGTAATATACTTCGGCAAGATTCCATGCCGCAAAGTTGCTGCTGCCGAGATAAGTTATTTTTCCTTCGCGCACCAATTGTTCCATCGCTTGAAAAATTTCTTCCCACGGTGTGCTGCGGTCTATGTGATGCATCTGATAAAGATCGATATGATCCGTCTGCAATCTTTTCAAACTAGCTTCGCACGCCTTGCGAATATGATATGCAGAAAGTTTTGATTCGTTTGGGGCAGAACCCATGTTTCCGTAAACTTTTGTTGCGAGCACAATTTTATTCCGGCGTGATTTATCCTCCGCCAGCCATCGCCCAATAATTTTTTCCGTATTGCCGACACCGCCGGCGTCCCACATTGCGCCGTAAACATTTGCAGTGTCGAAGAAGTTAATGCCAAGTTCAAGCGCTCGGTTCATTATTTTATGCGCATCCGCTTCTTTCGTGTAAGGTCCAAAGTTCATTGTACCGAGACACAAGCGGCTAACCTTCAAACCGGTTTTACCTAGGAATGTGTATTCCATCTCATTTCCTTTCTAAAAATTTTTGTATTTAATTTACAAAAAAAAGGGCGATCAGTCACCTTTCAACCTCTAACATATTGCAGCATTTACGCGTGCAGCCAATACATATAAACAAAACATTTATGACGGAAGTGCAGGCAATTTGCATAATTAGCATTATTGTTACATTTTTAAGTCAATGAAAAAAGATTTGAATAAAATATTGACAATCCTAAGGGGTGTTAC
>JAJYMU010000041.1 GCA_021786655.1 Bacteroidota bacterium | reverse complement strand
AAACACATCGTTGATGCAGTTAAACATCATAAGACTTACAATAGCTGAGATGAAACCTCCCGGCTCTACTTTTATAATTAGATGATTTAGGAGTAACGAAAAATGAAAATTGGATTGCTTCATTCGTTGATACGTAAGGATGAGAAGTTTTTAATAGACGAGTTTAATGCTATAAAAGGTGTAGAACTTGTGATGATCGACGATCGTGAAATTACTTTTACTCTTGGCAATGATCATTTTGATCTTGACGTCGTTGTTGAACGATGTATCAATCACTCCCGTGCATTGCATGGTCTTAGACTGTTTGAAGCTGCCGGAATAAAATGTGTTAACTCTTTTAACGTGGCAACAATCTGCGGTGATAAACTTTTAACATCGGTCGCGTTAGCTGAAAATAAAGTACCGCAGCCGGAAGTGAGAGTTGCTTTCACGGAAGAATCCGCGCTTAAAGCGATCGAAGAAATGGGTTACCCGGTTGTATTGAAACCTGCTGTCGGTTCATGGGGAAGACTGCTTTCAAAAATTAATGATCGCGATGCAGCCGAAGCAATTCTTGAGCACAAAACCGTTCTTGGTTCGTATCATCATTCTATTTTTTATATTCAAAAGTATGTTGAGAAGAGCGGAAGAGATATTAGAAGTTTTGTTGTTGGCGACAAATGTATCGCTGCAATTTATAGAACATCTCCACACTGGATTACAAATACGGCGCGCGGCGGGTTGGCTACAAATTGTCCGGTAACGCCGGAGTTGAGCGAGTTATCACTGAAAGCTGCAA
This sequence comes from Bacteroidota bacterium, assembly GCA_021786655.1. GTDB lineage: Bacteria > Bacteroidota > Ignavibacteria > Ignavibacteriales > Melioribacteraceae > Fen-1258. The sequence goes on along the minus strand of JAJYMU010000041.1, from coordinate 7,695 downwards.
AAGCTGTTGGCGGAGGAATTGTTGCAATTGATGTCTTTGAAACCAAACAAGGTTTGATGGTTAACGAAGTAAATTATACAATGGAATATAAAAACAGCATCACAACTACCGGTGTGAATATTCCAAAACACATGGCTGAATACGTTGTAAAAGTTGGAGAAGGTAAGTAATGGAAAAGGTGAAAGTTTCCATCGTTGGCGCGTCGGGTTATACCGGCGGAGAACTCCTGCGGTTGTTGTTATTTCATCCGAATGTTGAGGTGAACCAAGTTACGTCAGAAAGTTATACGGGAAAATTTGTTCACAAAGTTCATCCGAACTTGCGCAAATCAACTATGTCAAAATTTGTCTCTGCTTCTGAATTGGAGTCATGCGACTTGCTGTTTTTGTGTCTGCCGCATAACAGTTCTCAAAACAGAATTGATGAATTCAAAAAGCTGGCGCCAAAGATTATAGATTTAAGCGCCGACTTCCGTTTGAAAGACGTTGCTGAATATGAAAAATGGTACGGACATAAACATGCACGACCGGAACTGCTGAATGAATTTGTTTACGGCATCCCGGAACTTCACCGCGAAGAAATGAAGAATGCGAATTATATTTCCAGCGCTGGCTGTAACGCTACTGCAAGTATTTTAGGTTTATACCCGCTTTACAAAAATGGTTTAGTGGAAATTGATAGAACCGTTATTGAGGTCAAAGCTGGATCGAGTGAAGGCGGCAACAAGGTGAATGAAGGCTCGCACCATCCTGAACGAAGCGGCGTTGTGCGTTCCTACATGCCCACTCAACACAGACATTCGGCGGAAATTCTTCAAGAGCTAGCGTTCGGACAAAAAGTAACAGTCCATTTTTCAGCAACTGCCATAGATATCGTGCGGGGTTTACTCGCTACGTGTCACGTTTTCTTGAAAGAGAATTTGCAAGAGAAAGATATTTGGAAGATTTATCGCCAAGTCTACGGTAACGAACCGTTCATCAGAATCGTGAAAGAGAGTGAAGGCATTTATCGCTACCCGGAACCGAAATTATTAGCCGGCACAAATTATTGCGATATCGGTTTCAAGAAAGACGAATTCTCAAATCGAGTAGTTGTGATCAGCGCTATCGATAATTTAATGAAGGGCGCTGCCGGACAAGCTTTGCAAGCGTTTAACCTGATGTACGGTTTTGATGAAAGAACCGGACTTGAATTTCCGGGACTTCATCCAATTTGACGAAGTCATTCTGAGGAGTGGAACGACGAAGAATCTCATGATCTTGCTCATGATCTTAATCTTGATCTTTTAGAGCACGGGCATGAACAAGAGCAAGAACAGATCAAGAGTAAGAGCAAGAATGGAATATGTGCAGACTACTTTACGTTAACTCAAAACATCAATTTGCGATTGAAGATTATCTGAAAAAATTTGCTTTGGTTGCAAGGAACAGCAGAGAATTTCAAGGACACGGCTGGGGATGCGCATATCAAACAGAAACCGGTTGGAAGTTTTATCACAACGTTAAGCCGATTTGGGAAGACGATCTTTCAAAGTTTGGAAATACTGATAGATTAATTGTTCACGCGCGAAGCGCTTTTAAGGATGAAGGGATTGTCGTTGAAAACAATATGCCGTTTAATGACGAGAAAAACATTTTCATTTTTAATGGTGAACTGCGCGGCGTGAAAATCAAAGAAGACGGTAGAATCGGCGCAGAAAAAATTTTCAACTATATAAAGCGGTTTGACAAAGGTAGCATAAAGGGAGCAATTAGTAAGGGAACTGAAATCATAAACAAAAAATCAAATTACGTTCGAGCGATGAATATTATTTGGGCGGATAATGAAGCTGCTTATGTTTATGCTCAGTTCAACGAGGACGCGGATTACTTTACCATGTATAAGTATCAAAATAAAAATACCGTTGCAGTGTGTTCTGAAAAATTTCCCGACGAAAACGATTGGCTTCCTATTGCAAATAATTCGTTAACGGAGATTCCATGCTACTAATTAAAATAGGCGGCGGAAAAGAACTGAACTTGAAAGGTATTGCGGCTGATCTTGCGACTGTCGATGAGAAATTTATAATTGTTCACGGCGCTAACGCTTTGCGTGACGAACTTGCACAGAAACTTGGTATCGAAAAGAAAGTTGTTACTTCGCTTTCCGGTTACGATTCGGTTTTGAGCGACGAAAACACAATCGATTTAATGATGATGGCATACGCAGGAGTGAAGAACAAAAGAATCGTCGAGCTATTGCAGCAAAACGGCATTAACGCAGTTGGTTTATCCGGTGTTGATGGAAAATTACTTCAAGGAAAACGTAACAGCGGAATAAAAGTACGCGAAGGAGGCAAAACTCTTTTGCTTAGAGATTTTTCCGGCAAACCTAAAGCGATCAATAAACAACTTTTAGATTTGTTACTTGAAAATGGTTATACGCCGGTGCTAAGCGTTCCATTGATTGATGAAAATAATTTCGCGATCAATTCTGAGAACGATGATATAGTCGCACTGCTGCAGAGCGAATTCAAAGCTGAAAAAATTATTTCACTCATCGAGGCGCCGGGTTTTTTGCTTGATAAGAACGATCCGTCATCGTTGGTATCGAAAATGTCGAAGTCCGAACTAGAAGCAATGGAACAAAAAGTTGAAGGAAGAATGAAACGCAAAATTCTTGCGCTCAGGAAGTTATTCGAAAGCGGAGACACTACTGTAATTCTCTCTGACGGCAGAAATGAAAATCCAATTAAAGATGCATTAAATGGTAAAGGAACAACAATACAATGATCGACTACAAAGAAATTACCCAGAAATATGAAATTGACGTTTACCCGCGACGAGATATTGTCTTGGTAAAAGGCAAAGGCGCCAGATTGTGGGACGACAAAGGCAACGAATACATTGATATGGCTGCTGGTATCAGCGTTGCCAACATTGGTCATGCTAACGAAAAAGTCGTGGAAGCGTTAACCAAGCAAGCATCAACATTGATAACTTGCCCGAATACTTTTTACAACGATACCAAAGCAATTTTTCTGGAGAAGCTTTTCAGCATCGTTCCGAAAAATTTGACGAAAGCTTTTTTAACTAACAGTGGTACTGAAGCTATCGAAGGTGCGATCAAATTTGCGCGCTTGAATACAAAGAAAACAAAATTCATTGCCGCGATGAAAGGTTTTCACGGAAGAACATTGGGCGCTTTGAGCGCAACATATAAAAAAGAATACCGTGAAGATTTCGAACCACTTGTTCCGGGTTTCACGTTCGTTCCGTACAATAATTTTGAAAAACTTGCTGAAGTTGTTGATGGCGATACAGCCGGAATCATTCTTGAACCGATTCAAGGTGAAGGTGGAATTAACATTGGGCAGAAAGAATATTTTCAAAAAGTCAGACAACTTTGCGACGAGAAAAATATTCTCCTGATCATCGATGAAATCCAAACCGGGTTCTGCCGTACCGGAAAAATGTTTGCGATCGAAAGTTTGGGGATCGAAGCAGACATAATGACATTGGCAAAATCTATTGCAGGCGGTTTCCCGATGGGCGCTATTTTGTGTTCGGATAAAATCCAAGTTGAAAAAAGCAAACACGGCTCAACATTCGGCGGTAATCCGCTCGCATGTGCAGCCGGAATCGCATCGATCGACTTCATGATTGAAAATAAACTTTGGGAACAAGCCGAAGAAAAAGGGAAATATTTCAAAGAGAAATTGGAGAAGCTGAATCTTTCCAAAATTCGCGAAATCAGAATTGTTGGATTAATGATCGGTATCGAATTGAAAGACAAATCTCAACCCGTTATCGTCGAGCTGCTCAACAAAGGAATAATTTCACTTCCGGCTGGAACAACCGTATTGCGTATGCTGCCGCCGCTGGTAATTAGCTACGAAGACCTTAACACCGTAGTTGAAAAGTTAGCTCAAGTATTAAAATAATTGAGAATCTTGCCTACCGGCAGGCAGGTTGCTAATTGAGAATGCAGAATTAGATATTAGTTCTGCATTCTACACTCATCACTCTACACTCTCAAATACTTTCTTTGCTTTATAACCGCATTTCATTTATTTTTGACACGTTAAAAAATTAATTCTAGCTATGATTCTTGATTACATACCGGTTATTCTCGTAATTGTTGTCGCTTCTGCTTTTGGCGGAATTGTGGTTTTGTCCTCTAAAATATTCGGTCCGCAGCGTCCAACCAAAATAAAATTGATGTCTTATGAAAGCGGCAAAGACCCGGTAGGAACAACTCACGAAAGAATTTCAATCAAGTATTATCTCGTCGCAATGCTGTTCATCATTTTTGATATTGAAGTGATTTACGTTTACCCGTGGGCAGTGCAATTCAAAAAACTTTTTAATGAATACGGAATCTTCGCATTCTTACCAATGTTTGTATTCTTGATAGTTCTTGAATTAGGATACCTTTACGTTTACAGAAAGGGAGGCTTAAAGTGGGATTAGAAGCTATCCTTCAAAAAGACGGTTATGTCACCACAACAATAGATGCAATTGTTTCTTGGGCGCGCAAAAGTTCTGTTTGGCCGATGCCGATGGGAATTTCTTGCTGCGCTATAGAAATGATTTCTGCAGCCGATCCGAAATATGATATTGCAAGATTCGGTTCCGAAGTAATGCGCTTCACTCCGCGCCAATGTGATCTTATGATTGTCGCTGGAACGGTTACTTATAAGATGGCCCAAGTTGTTAGAAGAATTTACGATCAGATGCCGGAACCAAAATGGGTGATTGCAATGGGAGCGTGCACTTCATCCGGCGGGATGTACCGTTCATACAGCGTTGTGCAAGGTATAGATCAATTTCTTCCGGTAGATGTTTATACTGCCGGTTGTCCTCCACGTCCGGAAAATTTATTAAATGCATTGATGACGCTTCAAGAAAAAATTGGAAAAACAAAAGCACGCGATTTTCAGAACAGACCTCTGGTTGATCTAGAACTCGCTCAAAACTAATCTTATGGATGTTAAAGCACTCATCGTAGAAAAAGTAAAAGAGAAATTTGGATCTTCGCTGGAAGAGGTTTCCGATTTTAGAGATGATCTTTGTCTGACGATTAAAAGAGATCAGATCGTTCCTTTGGGAAATTTTTTGAAGAATGATCCCGATCTTCAATTCTCAATGTGCAAAGATGTAACTGCAATCGATTGGGCGACACGCAAAAATAGATTTACCGTTGTATACCACATTCATTCTTTCAAACTGAATTTTACTCTTCGCATTAAGGCAAACATTACCGATGAATCGAACTCGATAGAAAGTGTTACATCGTTATGGAAAAGTGCAGATTGGTATGAGCGCGAAACTTACGACATGTACGGAATCAAGTTTGTCAATCATCCGGATTTAAGAAGGATGTATATGCCGGAAGGTTTTGAACATTATCCGTTAAGAAAAGATTTTCCGTTGCTCGGAATTCCCGGTTCGTTACCTTTTCCCAAAAAAGCTGAATAAGATGGATAGAATTTCACAAATATATAACGACGAAAAACTTCTTAAGCGTCTGCACGATGATCCCGGTCTTACCATTGAAGACGCTCTGGAAAACGAAATGGTTATCAACATGGGTCCGCAGCACCCGGCAACACACGGTGTTCTGCGTCTCGTGTTACGACTTGATGGTGAAACTGTTATGGGCATTGTTCCTGAACTCGGTTATCTGCATCGCGGCTACGAGAAGATGGCTGAAAATATGAGTTACATCGAATTCATTCCTCATACCGATCGTCTCGATTATCTTGCTACGATGTGCAATAACGTTGCGTATGTCCTTGCTGTCGAAAAACTTGCCGGTATCGAAGCGCCGAAACGTGCTCAATACATTCGCATGATCGTTTCCGAACTTTCAAGAATTGCGTCGCATCTTGTTGCTATCGGAACATTTGCGATGGATGTCGGCGCGGTTACGATGGTTATGTGGACGTTCCGCGAGCGTGAAAAAATTCAGAATATATTTGACCGGCTAGCCGGTGCGAGATTTACAACAAGCTATACTCGAATCGGCGGCGTTGCTGCTGATATGGATGATGAAGCAATTGCTATGGCAAGAAAATTTTTGGAAGAGATAGAACCGGCGATGGTTGAGATGGACAAACTAATGCTCGGCAACAGAATTTTTATTGATCGTCTTGAAGGTATTGGGATTTTGTCGAAAGAAGATGCGATTGATCTCGGCATAACCGGTCCGAATCTTCGCTCGAGCGGTGTTGAATACGATGTTCGCCGCGCTAAACCGTATTTGTTCTATAACGAAGTTGATTTCAACATACCGGTTTATACAGAAGGTGATTGTCTTGCTCGTTATCATCAAAGAGGCGATGAATTAAGAGAGAGCGCAAAAATTTTGAAGCAGCTTCTCGATAAGATTCCTAATGGCGAAGTAATGGCGAATGATCCGAAAAAAGTTCTTCCGCACAAGACTGAGATTTACTCCAAGATGGAAGAGCTCATTCACGATTTCATGATTATAAATTTTGGAATTAATCCCCCGGTAGGCGATACGTATTTTTCTGTTGAGAATCCGAAAGGCGAATTGGGATTTTATTTTGTTAGTAACGGAACCGGCAATCCATGGAAATTAAAAATACATTCGCCGTCGTTCTGCAATTTGCAAGCTATACCAAAATTGTGCAAGGGCGCAATGGTGTCGGATGTTGTCGCTATCATTGGTAGTCTTGATCCAGTGATGGGGGAAGCAGATAAATAGTTTTTCATCTTAATCGTAAATTTATTCGTACTCACAGAAGATTAAGATTATGATTATGAGCAAGATTAAGAAAAGGTTTCGAACAAAATGAAATTTCAGTTCACAGAAGAAAATCTTAAACGAATTGAAGACGTACGCAAGAAGTATCCTACTTCTCTGGCAGCGGTGATGCCTGTCGTTTACATTGCACAAGAACAAAATGGTTATATCACCAACGAAGCAATGGAAGAGATCGCTAATGTGTTGGGAATCGACAAAGTAAATGTGCTTAGCGTTGTAACGTTCTATACGATGTATCACACAAAACCGATGGGAAAATATCACATACAGGTTTGCACAAATGTTTCTTGCATGCTACGCGGCGCTTACGAAATCTGGGATGATGTAAAAGGAAAGCTTGGGATCGATCACATGCAGGTGACAACTGATGGAAAATATTCTCTGGAAGAAGTTGAATGTATGGGCGCGTGCGGTTACGCACCGATGATTGCTGTCAACGAAGACTATTTTGAAAATTTAAGCAAAGAAAAAGTTTTAGAAATTATTGACTCGCTGAAATAATGGAACGAATCGTATTACCTGAAATACCAAATCTGAATCAGATGGAAGTTTATCTTGCTAACTCTGGATTTGAATCGGCAAGAAAAGCTTTTAAGCAAACTCCAGATGAGCTGATCGATCAAGTGAAAAAATCTGGACTGCGTGGAAGAGGCGGCGCTGCGTTCTTGGCTGGTTTGAAGTGGAGCTTCATGCCGAAGGCGAACGATAAACCAAAATATCTTTGCATCAACGGTGACGAAAGCGAGCCCGGTTCGTTTAAGGATAGACAAATTTTTGAAGACAATCCTTTCCAGTTGATTGAAGGCGCGATTATAACATGCTACGCTATCGGCGCTAAGGTTGCATATCTCTACATCCGCGGGGAATATCACAAATGGGTTAAGCTGATGCAGAAAGCCGTTGATGAAGCTTACGCGCGCGGAT
>JAJYMU010000256.1 GCA_021786655.1 Bacteroidota bacterium | reverse complement strand
CCGGAAAAAATTTGATGATGTTTTGGAAAACGGAGAAGCCGCCAAAGAAACAATTGAGTTCGCCTTCGGCAATAAAACTGTTTTAACGGAAACTTCACTATTCCCTCTGCAAAACCCGGGTACAAAAACAGATTACATATTAATAATCGCTCACGATTTAACCGAACAAAAACAACGCGAACATGAATTGATGAAAATGAGAGAAGCCGCTTTGGAATCGGACAAACTTAAATCCGCTTTCATCGGCAATCTCAGTCATGAAATTAGAACACCGATAAACGGCATACTCGGCTTTGCCGAAATATTGAAAGAAGAAATTCAGAACGCTGATCAAAAAGAAATGGCAGATAATATTATTAGTTCCGGCAAAAGATTGTTGAACACACTGCATTCGATTTTAGAGCTGTCGCTTCTTGAATCTGCCGGGAAACCGGTAAACAATTCTTTAATCGACATTAATGAAATAGTCATCTCGATAGCACACAAATTCGAGGAAGAAGCAAAAAGAAAAAATCTTTCATTAAATATTAAGCCGAGTCAAACGGAAATATTACTTCACACAGATGAATTTCTGATATCGCAAGTTATCTCCAACATTCTGGATAACGCTATTAAGTTTACCGATGAAGGAGGCGTTGAAATATCAATTGAGAACAAAATTGTTAACCGGGAATTAAAAGCACTGATAAAAATTTCCGATACCGGCATTGGAATTCTGGATGAAAATCTCGATCTCATCTTCAAAGAATTCCGGCAAGTTAGCGAAGGATACGGAAGAAAATTCGAAGGAACCGGACTCGGATTAACAATTGCAAAAAAAATTACTGAATTGATTAGAGGCAAGATTCATGTAGAAAGCAGTGTCGGAATCGGCAGTACATTCATGATTGAAGTTCCGGCTTTTATGAAAAACGAAAAAGCTTTACCAAACATTCAGGATACCTCAGATTCTTACATCAAGCATAAGGAAGATACATCTGTTCTATTGATCGAAGACAATAAAATCAATCAGAAGCTAATCGTGCATTACCTGAAAGGTTTTTATAAAGTTCTTTGTGCAGAAGATTATAAAACGGCTTTTAAGCTTTTGAGTGAATACCAAATCAAAATAATTTTGATGGATATAAATCTCGGACAGAACCGGAACGGTATTGATCTTTGCAGAGAAATTCGCTTGACCGACAAATACAAAGATATAACGGTTATAGCTGTCACCGGCTATGCATCAAGATTTGATAGAGAAAAAATAATGAGCAACGGATTTGATAATTACCTAACCAAACCTTTCGAGAAGAAACAGCTTCTCGATGCAATCAATTTCAAGTTTTAAAATAGAACGAGGATGTTCACAAATAGTTATGAAGCATCCCCGTTAAAAAATTTTTAGACAGATTATAATAAAGTTTTGAAACTCTGAAGCATCTTCATATAATTCGCTCGTTCGAACGCGGCGGGCTCGGCAGTCGATTTTTGACTCATGCTTCCTTTCATCATTTCAATCGAATCATATTCATTTTCTTCCATCCACAATTTCATCCCTTCAACAACTTGTCCAATCCGGTTCACACCATTCAACAATAACTCCGAGCACATCATCGCAACATCTCCGCCAGCCATGATGATTTTAATTGCGTCAAGGTGTGAATGGATTCCGCTTGTTGCCGCCATACTTGCTTTAACGTTTCCATATAGAATTGCAATCCACCGTAACGGTAAACGCATTTCCCAATTTGTACTCAACATTAAGTTCGGCGCTACTTCTAATTTTTCCAAATCAAAATCCGGCTGATAAAATCTGTTGAACATAACGAGTGCATCGGCTCCGGCTTCATCAAGTTTTTTTGCCATGTTGGACATTGACGAGAAGAATGGACTCAGTTTAATAGCTACCGGGATCTTCACCTTGCTCTTCACAGCTTTCAATGTATCGATGTACATCTTCTCAATTTCCGAACCCGGAATGTTTGGATTGGTCGGTATATAATAAACATTCAGTTCTAATGCATCGGCACCGGCTTGTTCAATATTCTGTGCGTACTTAATCCAGCCGCCGTTGCTAACGCCATTGATACTTCCGATGATCGGAATGTCAACTGACTTTTTCAATTTTGCTATATGATCGAGATATTGATAAGGACCGAGATGAAATTTTTCCGGTTCCGGGAAATAGCTTAACGCTTCAGCATAACTATCGGTATGATTCGATAAATAATGATCCAGTTCTCCGGACTCATGCACAATCTGTTCTTCAAACAAAGAATACACAACTACTGCAGCAGCACCGGCATCTTCCATTGCTTTAACGGTATCAACGTCTTGAGAAAGCGGCGATGCAGATGGAACAATCGGATTCTTTAGATTCAGTCCCATGTACTTGGTTAATAAATTCATGTTAGCTCCAAATTATATTCAAAATTCTTTTTCAATTTTTTGATTCAGATTTTTCTTCGCCGCCGTTTTTCGAAAAATCAAATCCGGCCATCTGCTCGTAAATCTTCCATCGTTTTAGAACTTCTTCTTGAGCTGCAACCAGTAAATGTTGTGCTTCCGTTGGATGAGATTTAGTTAACATCTTATAACGGGTTTCTTTGTAGATGTAGTCTTCCAGCTTGATTTTTGGAGCTTTAGAATCAAGCTTAAGCGGATTCTTTCCTTCCTTCAAACTATCGGGGTTGTATCTGAACAACGGCCAGTAACCGCTATCAACGGCAAGTTTTTGGCTCTCCATACCTTTTGCCATGTTGATACCGTGAGCGATACAATGACTGTAAGCAATAATTATCGAAGGACCGTTGTAAGCTTCAGCTTCAAGGAACGCACGGATTGTCTGAGCGTCGTTGGAACCCATAGCAACTTTTGCGACGTAAACATTGCCGTAATTCATTGCCATCATCGCCAAATCTTTTTTCGGAGTCGGTTTTCCTGCCGCGGCGAATTTAGCAACAGCGCCCATGCCGGTAGATTTCGACATCTGTCCGCCGGTGTTCGAATAAACTTCTGTATCCAAGACCAAAATGTTTACGTTCTTACCAGAGGCAATAACGTGATCTAATCCGCCGTAACCGATATCGTATGCCCATCCGTCTCCGCCAATAATCCAAACAGATTTTTTAACCAGATAGTCAGCAACTTCCAAAAGTTTCTTAGCATCAACGGAGTTTACGCCGGAAAGTTTTTTCTTTAACTCAGCTACACGTTCCCTCTGGTCATAAATTCCTGCTTCATCTTTTTGATCTGCATGAACAATGGCGTCAACAAATTCTTTCCCAAGTTTATCAGTGAATTTTACCACAAGTTCATTTGCAAACTGGAATTGTTTATCAACTGCCAAACGCATACCGAAACCAAATTCGGCATTGTCTTCAAAAAGTGAATTCGACCAAGCTGGTCCGCGTCCTTCTTTGTTAACTGCCCACGGTGTTGTTGGCAAGTTGCCGCCGTAAATTGACGAGCATCCGGTTGCGTTGGCAACCATTGCTCTATCACCGAACAACTGTGAAACCAATTTCACATAAGGAGTTTCGCCGCAGCCTGAACATGCACCGGAATACTCAAACAATGGTTCAAGCAATTGATTGCTCTTCACAAGTCCGGTGTTTACGAGTCTTCTATCGATCTCTGGTAAGTTCAAGAAGTAATCATAGTTTACACTTTCTTGCTCGCGAATTGGAATCTGCGGAACCATATTGAGAGCTTTAAGGCGTGTTTCCTTTTTATTTTTTGCCGGGCAAACTTCGTAACACAATTCGCATCCGGTACAGTCTTCAACTGCAGTTTGAATCGTGTATGCATATCCATCCGGGAATTCTTTTCCCTTTGCGTCCATAGACTTGAACGTTGCAGGAGCGTCCTTCAATAATGCTTTGTCATATACTTTTATTCTGATTGCAGCGTGCGGACAAACGAGTGCGCACTTGCCGCATTGAATACACCATTCTGGATCCCATTGCGGAACTTCAAGAGCTATGTTTCTTTTTTCCCATCTTGTTGTAGCCGATGGGAAAGTTCCATCTATAGGCATCTCGCTAACTTTAACTTGATCGCCTTTGCCTTCCATCATTTTTGCAAGCACGTCGCGTACATAATCCGGGGCTTTCGGTGAAACTGTTGGAGGAATTTGAATCGAACTTGTTGCCTTTGCCGGAACGTCTATCTTGAATAAATTGTCGAGAGTCTGGTCAACAGCTTCGAAATTCTTTTTAACAATTTCTTCTCCCTTTGCACCGTAAGTTTTTTTAATCGACTTTTTGATTTGCTCAATCGCTTCATCTTTCGGAAGAATTCCGGAAATAGCAAAGAAGCATGTCTGCATTATTGTATTAACTCTGCTTCCCATTCCGGTTTTGTTTGCAACCGAGTAACCATCGATCACATAGAAATTTAGTTTCTTATCAATGATCTGCTGCTGGACTTTGGTTGGAAGTTTATCCCATATTTCTTCAGTTGGATATGGACTGTTCAGCAAGAACGTTCCACCGTTTTCGATGTTCCCCAGAACATCAAATTTCTCAAGAAGACCGAACGTGTGGCAGCCGACGAACTTTGCAGATTGAATCAAGTATGATGAGTGAATTGGTTTTCTTCCGAAACGTAAGTGAGACACAGTTGTAGAACCGGATTTTTTGGAATCGTAAACAAAATAACCTTGCGCATAATTTTCTGTTTCTTCGCCGATAATCTTTATTGAATTTTTATTCGCACCGACTGTTCCATCGGCACCCAATCCGTAGAAGAGACATCTTACAACTTCATCTCCTTCGGTAACAAAACTTTCATCAACATCCAAGCTTGTGAATGTTACATCATCAATTATTCCTATCGTGAAATGATTTTTCGGCTCATCTTGTTTCAGATTATCGAACACAGCTTTGACCATTGCCGGCGTAAATTCTTTTGAAGATAAACCGTAACGTCCGCCAATGATCTTAGGCATTTTTGCAAACGGAGGTTTGTTAGAACCCATGGCTTCGGAAATTGCGGAAACAACATCAAGATATAAAGGTTCACCGAGCGATCCCGGTTCTTTTGTTCTGTCCAATACTGCAATTTTCTCAACTGTCTTCGGAAATGCCGCTAATAAATGTTTTGCAGAGAACGGTCTATACAATCTTACCTTAAGAATTCCGACTTTCTCTTCCTTTCTCTCTGTCAAAAATTCAACTGCTTCTTGCGCAGCTTCAGCGCCGGAACCCATTATTACAATAATTCTTTTTGCATCCGGTGCGCCGTAATAATCGAATAACTTGTATTGTCTTCCGGTTATCTTCGCAAATTCATCCATCGCATTTTGAACAATCTCAGGACATGGGTCATAAAACTTGTTAACCGTTTCTCTACCTTGGAAATATACATCCGGATTTTGCGCCGTACCGCGAATGAAAGGATGTTCCGGACTGAGCGCGCGCTTTTTAAATTCGCTAATTTTTTCATCATCGATCATCGCGCGTATATCATCGTCGCTCAATTCTTCAATCTTCATAACCTCTGCGGAAGTTCTGAATCCGTCAAAGAAATGGATAAACGGAATGCGAGATTCTAAAGTGGCCCGATGGGCGATCAACGCAGTGTCCATAACTTCCTGAACCGAGTTCGAGCAGATCAATCCAAAACCGGTTTGACGTGTTGCCATGACATCGGAATGATCACCAAAAATTGACAGAGCCGATGCAGCGATTGACCGGGCGCTGACATGAAAAACAGTAGATGTTAATTCGCCGGCAATTTTGTACATGTTAGGTATCATTAATAACAAACCTTGCGATGCGGTGAACGTTGTTGTTAAAGCTCCGCTCTGTAATGATCCGTGAACTGCGCCTGAAGCTCCGCCTTCACTTTGCAATTCAGAAACAGTTGGCACCGTTCCCCAAATATTTTTGATTTGTCGCGCGGACCAAGCATCGGATAATTCACCCATTGTAGAAGAAGGAGTAATCGGGTAAATCGCGATTACTTCACTCACTCTGTACGCCACATGCGCGGCAGCCTCATTTCCATCGATAGTAATTTTTCTTCGTTCCATTTAATCCTCTATATATTTGATAATTTTTTCTTTATTGAGTCATTTTGTCTTTTCAAATTTCTTGCCATTGATCAGAGTTGCCTATTCTGTATTTAACAGCATTTCGTGGTGAAAAGAAGCTTTTATTAGTAGGACTTTCTTTTAGCTCCGATTAAGTCTTAATTCTAAGAAAAACATTAAAAATCAAGGTCAATTATAGAAATAAGTGAGGAGAAAATAAAGATGGATTTATCGGAAATTGTTTAAGTTTTGCAAGTTGATTCAATTTCTAATTAATTATATGAAGAAAGGCAGATAAGTTTGTTCGAATTTTCCGGTTCCTACATCACTAACCGAATAGATACGAGAAGAATTACAGCTCTGTGGGCATTCAGCGAAACGGCATTGGGCGGAATTCTTCACGTACTTAAAATTCCGTTTACAGGCTTATTCATTGGCAGTGCAGCGGTACTTTTCATTTGTTTACTTGCGCAGTACGGAAAATCCAAGTCTGAAATTATAAAAGCAACTTTGATAGTAATTCTAGTCAAAGCAATAGTGACTCCGTATGTTCCTCTCAATTCTTATTTGGCGGTAACGCTACAGGGTGTTCTGGGGTTTTTGTTCTTCACTTTTGTCCCGATAAAAAATATAGCAGCAATATTACTTGGAATATTTGCATTGTTCTTTGCAGCGCTTCAAAAGTTTATCATGATGACTATACTTTTCGGCAACACAATCTGGGAATCATTCGATACTCTGGCGAAGTTTATACTTAATCAGATTCCGTTTCTTCATGGACGATTAACGTTCAGTGTGAGTTTAATTCTAATTTCATTTTATACTGCGTTGCACGTTTTAGCCGGTATTTACATGGCGATAAGAGCCACACATTTTGATAAATGGCTGCTAAAAAAATCTGAAGATTTGGAAATACTAAAACTAACCCGCGAAGAACAGAACGGACTTTTCGAGAGACCGAAATCCAAAAAGAGAAAAAGATGGTGGCAACGCAAATCCGGCATTATCATTCTATCCATTTCTGTCGTCTTAATGATTATTTCATATCTATTTCCACATCACTTTGAATCGAGCGCGTATGATATTTTATTCATGCTCATCCGTTCAATTGTCATTACGTTCGTATGGTTCACGCTTGTATCTCCGTTGGCAGTCAAACTATTTAAGTTATTCATAGAGAAGAAAAAATTTGAACACGCCGGCGAGGTAAATAACATCACGGAATTATTTCCGAATTTCAAAAACGTTGTTAACTACTGCTGGAGATTATCATCATCAATAAGCGGATATACGCGCTACAGAAAGTTCTTGTCTGATTCATTGGCATTGCTACTTTTAACTGATTTGTAGAAGAATGAAAAATATTCACATCCTAACCGGCAAGATTAAATCGGGCAAGACCACACGACTGATGCTTTGGGCTTCTTCACAGAAGAACATCGATGGTATTTTGCAACCTGTGATCGAAGGAAAAAGATTTATCTATCACCTCGGTTCTAAAACTTTGAAACAACTTGAAATTGCAGATGAACCTAACGCGATACAAATCGGGAATTATAAATTCAGCGGAACTGTTTTTTCTTGGTCGCAGAATGTAATCGTATCATGTTTCCAGCAGAATTTAGATTGGTTAGTCATTGATGAAATTGGTCCGCTTGAACTTGAAGGCAAAGGACTGGAACCAGCAATTACAAAAATTATTTCAGAGCGGAATGATTTTTGTGGAAATATTTTGTGCGTCGTCCGTGATTCGATTCTTGAAAAGTTCATTCAACATTATCGAATAGAAAATTCATACGAAATATTCAACGAGGTGTAAACATAAAATTAAGAGCAAGAACAAGATTAGATTCTTGCTCATGCTCTTAATCTTAATCATTCCTTAGAAGTTATAACTTACCGAAACGTGTAACAGCATCGTAGCAAGTTGACTCGTACTTCCATCATACTCATTTGCGATCAAGCTTGAACCGCTTGCCTGCTGTGATTTATTGAGACCCATTTCAAAAGCCGCGTTAATACTTAACGGCGCCGACACTTTATAGCTAGCTCCAGCCATTACGTGATTTTCTACTATAGCCGGGAAAACTGGAAATATGGTTGATTCGGGAACCGGATTGCTTCCGTAAGCATATCCAAGACGAAGTGTTAAATCCGGATTAACATTAAACTCACCGCCAAGTTTTACAACGATTGAATTTTTCCAGTTCAACGGAAACTCTATATTGAACGATCCGCTGTTACCCATCATCTTATTAATATTTGTATTTGCGCCGTTCGATAAACTCAAAGTCATCTTATCAAATGCGTTTTCCCAGTTAAGCCATTCTAAATCGGCGGCTAATTTTACGTTCTCTGATGCAGCGTAAGAAATTCCAAATCCGAACGATTGGGGAAATTTCAAATCAACATTGAGATCATAATTTGCCTGAACTCCTTTCGACATGTCGATTCCCATTTGACCAAACTGCGTCATAACGGCACCTTGAGCTTGTTGTTGTGTTGTACCAGGATGCTGCATCATGTAACCTTGGACTGCTAATCCGAAA